>DASZUH010000419.1:0-7119 GCA_035547715.1 Solirubrobacterales bacterium | reverse complement strand
GCCGACACCCGCGTCGCGGTGCCGATCGAGAACGGCGAGATCGTCGAAATCGAAGCCGACGGGGTGCGGATCACCGACACCGAGGGCAACCCGATCGAGCGCGCCTCCGAAGAGGTGACCTGGGACGCCGAAGCCGCCGAGAAGGGCGGCTACGAGACCTACATGCTGAAGGAGATCCACGAACAGGCCGACGCGGTCGCCGAGACGATCACCGATCGCCTGCCCGAGGTCGACGGGGTCGACCTCGCCGACGTCGACCTCGCCGACGAGTTCCTCCGCGACGTCGGCCGGATCGTCATCGTCGCCTGCGGGACCAGCTATCACGCCGGCCTGATCGGCCGCTACGCGATCGAGGAATGGGCGCGGGTGCCGGTCGAAATGGACATCGCCTCCGAGTACCGCTACCGCAACCCGGTGGTCGGCCCGGGCGACCTCGTGATCGGCATCACCCAGTCCGGCGAGACCGCCGACACGCTCGCCGCGATGCGCCTCGCCCGCGAGGCCGGGGCCAAGGTCCTCGCCGTCACCAACATCATGGGCAGCCAGGCGACCCGCGACGCCGATGCCGTCCTCTACACCCGCGCCGGGCTCGAGATCGGCGTCGCCGCGACCAAGACCTTCCTCGCCCAGGTGGCGGCGATGTACCTGCTCGGGCTGCGGATCGCGCAGCTGCGCGGGGCGCTGCCGCCGGAGCGGGTCGAGGAGCTGGTCGCCGAACTGAAGGCGCTGCCGACCAAGATCGACGAGACGCTGGAGGCCGTCGCCGGCCCGGTCCGCGCGGTCGCCGACGCGCACGCGAACCGCGAGTTCTTCCTCTACCTGGGGCGCCACATCGGCCTGCCGACCGCGCTCGAGGGGGCGCTGAAGCTGAAGGAGATCTCCTACATCCCGACCGACGCCTACGCCGCCGGGGAGATGAAGCACGGGCCGATCGCGCTGCTCGACGAGTCGACGCCGGTGGTCTGCATCGCCACCGACAGCCCGGTGCTGGAGAAGGTGCTCTCCAACGTCGAGGAGGTGCGGGCCCGCGGCGCCGACACGATCGCGATCGCCACCGAGGGCTCCGAGCGCGCCGCCGAGGTCGCCGACTCGACCATCTACGTCGCCCGCAGCGATTGGATCCTGCAGCCGATCCTCGCCGTCCTGCCGCTGCAGCTGCTGGCCTACGACATCGCCAAAGAGCGCGGCCTGAACGTGGACCAGCCGCGCAACCTGGCGAAGACCGTAACCGTCGAGTAATCCAAACCGCCTCCGGCACTGGTATCAACCGGGAATGCGCGATTCCAGGAAGGCTCCGGTCCTCGTCCTCGCAGCGATCGCGGCGGTCCTCGCCGCGGCGCTCGCCGTCGCCGGCTGCGGCGGCTCGAGCTCCGGCGGCGGTGGCGAACCGGCGAGCCTGGCCTCGAAGGACGCGCTGGTGTACATCGAAGCGAACCTCGCCCCGGAAGCGAAGGCGAGCGAAGAGATCAACGAACTCACCGAAAAGGTCTTCGGGATCGACAACGTCGGCGAATTTATCGCGACCGAACTCGAAAAGCTCGGCGTCGAAAACCACGAAAAGTTCGACTTCGGCGAAGACATCGAACCCTGGGTGGGCGAAAAGGCCGGCCTCTTCCTCAAGGAACTGCACGGCGACAACTTCACCGGCGGCGGCTTCGCGATCGAAACGTCGAACTCGGGTGAAGCCGAAGAATTCCTCGAAAAGCTCGCCGAAGAGGCCCCGGGTGGCGAGAAGCCCGAAGAAGGCGAATTCGAAGGCGACAGGTACTGGGTCCAGCCGCACAGCGAATCGGTGATCGGCGTGATCGGCGACTACCTCGCCTACGGCGAAGACAAGGCCTACTTCGAAGAAATGGTCGAAAACGCCGAAAACGACGAAGGCCTGAGCGAATCCGAAAAATTCAAGACGGCGATGGAAGCGGCGCCCGAGGAAGGGATCGGCCGCGTCTACGTCGATCTCGGCGGCTCGATCCAGAGCGTCGACGCCGAAACCGAAGCCTTCTTCTCGCTGCTCCAGATCCAGCCGCAGAAAGCGACGTTGGTCGGCACGATCATCCCCGGCTCCGACCAGGTCGAGCTCGACGTGACCACCGACGTCGGCAAGGGGACGGTGCAGAGTGGCGACGCCTCGAAGCTGCTCGAATCGTTGCCGGCGACCGCGGTGCTCGGCTTCGCCACGCCCGAATTCGGCAAGAGCCTCGGCACCGGGATCCACGGGTTCAGCGAAACCGGCATCCCCGGGCAGATGGAACCGGGCGAACTCGAAGCGGCGCTGGAACAGATCGGGATCAACCTCGAATCGCTGGGCGAAAACCTCGGTGACGCGGGCGGCTTCGTCGAAGGCGGAGGCGTCGGCGACGTCGGCGGCGCGATGGTCATCGAAACGACCAACGGCGGCGAAGCGCGCCGGCTGATCGCCGGCATCGGCCTGGTGCTGCAGGCGACCGGGACCGAAGGCGTGACCGCGACGAACGGCAAGATCACCGGCTTCTCGGTGCACTCGAAGAAGCTCGGGCGCAAGCCGCTGATCGTCGGCTCGGCGGGCGAGAAGATCGTCATCGCCTACGGGCCGAAGGCGGCCGCACGGGCGCTCCGATCGAGCGGCGCCACGCTCGGCACCACCCCCGACTTCGAAGCCGCCAAGGGCGCGCTCGGCTCGACCCCGATCAGCCTCTTCATCGACGGCGGCCCCGGCCTGAAGCTGCTCGAAGGTGTCCTGTCGCCGGAAGAACGGGAAGAAATCGCCTCCGCGCGGCCGTATCTGCAGAAGATCGCCTACGCGGCCGTCGGCTCCGAAGCGAAAGGCCGGACGACGACCGCGAAGGTGATCGTCGGCCTCTCCAGGTAGCTCCCCCTCGTGCAGCCGTTCCTTTTGCCGGGATGCCGGCGATAAGGAACGGCCGCATGGGTAGGCTCGTGGCCATGGAACAGTGGCTACGTGGTCTGTATGACGCCGAGGGGATGCGGGCGACCGACCGCTGGGCGATCGACGAGCAGGGCGCCGACTCCCTGGCGCTGATGGAGGCGGCCGGTGGCGAGCTCGCCGAGGCGGTGGCGCGGGCGACGCCGCAGGGGCCCGTGCGGGTCGTCTGCGGCAAGGGCAACAACGGCGGCGACGGGCTCGTCGCGGCGCGCCTCCTGCGCGCGATGGGCTTCGCCGTCGAGGTGCTGCTGCTCTGGCCGGCGGACGGGCTGAGCGGCGACGCGGAGGCGAACCTGAAGCGACTCGAGCCGGCGACGATCTTCGAGATCGACGGCGACATCGAGGCGCGGCTCGCCGGCTCGGCCGCGATCGTCGACGCGATCTTCGGCACCGGCTTCTCCGGCGCCCCGCGCGAACCCGCCACGGCGGCGATCGAGGCGATCGGCGCGGCCCGGGAGCGGGGCGCGACCGTGGTCGCCTGCGACATCGCCTCCGGGGTCGACGCCGCGACCGGGGAGGTCGCGGGCGCCGTGGTCGAGGCCGACGTCACCGTCACCTTCCACGGCGCCAAGGTCGGCCAGTACGTCGCGCCCGGCAAGTGGGCGACCGGCGAGCTGATCGTCGCGCCGATCGGGATCCCGGCGGGCGCGCCCGAGCCCGCCGCCGCCGGCGTGATCGAGGCCGCCGTGCTGGACCTGCTGCCGCGTCGCGGCGCCCGCTCGACCAAGTTCAGCTCCGGCCAGGTGACGATCGCCGGTGGCTCGCGCGGGTTGACCGGTGCCGTGCGGATGTCCTCGACCGCGGCGATCCGGGCCGGCGCCGGGTACGCCACCGTCGCCGTCCCGGCCGACCTCGAGCCGATCTTCGAAGCGGCCGAGGTCGAGGTGATGTCGAAGGGGATCGGCACGACGCCCGGGCGGCTCGGACTCGATGCCACCGATGAGGTCCTGGCCGCCTTCGGGCGGGCGGCGGGCGGCGTGCTCGGCCCGGGGCTCGGGCGCGACGAGGACTCCTTCGCGCTCGCCCGCGAGGTGGCGCCACGGATCGAGGCGCCGCTGGTGATCGACGCCGACGGGCTGAACGCCTTCGCCGGGCAGCTCGACCGGCTCGCCGCCCGCCGGGCGCCGACGGTGCTCACCCCACACGCCGGGGAGCTCGGCCGGCTGCTCGAGCGCGACTCGGGCGAGATCGGCAAACGCCGGCTCGCCGCCGCCCGCGAGGCGGCCGCCTGGAGCGGCGCCATCGTCGTCCTCAAGGGCGACGACACGATCGTGACCGACGGCGAGCGCGTCGCCGTCAACGCGGTCGCCGCGCCGGGCCTGGCGACGGCGGGCAGCGGCGACGTCCTCTCCGGGATCACCGCGGCGCTCCTCGCCCGCGGCCTCGAGCCCTTCGCCGCGGCCTGCGCCGCGGTCCTCGCCCACGCCCGGGCGGGAGTCGAGGCGGCCCGGCGCGTCGGCCTGGTCGAGTCGGTGATCGCCACCGACGTGATCGACGCGATCCCGGCGGGCCTGCGGTCCCCCGACCGGGCCGGGTAAGGCCACCGTGGAGCGGGCGGTTGCCCGGATCGACCTCGGCGCCGTGCGCGCCAACTGCGAACGGCTGCGGGCCGAGCTGGGTGAGGCGCGGCTCTGCGCCGTGGTCAAGGCCGATGGCTACGGGCACGGCGCCGCCGCCTGCGCCGAGGCCGCGGTGGCCGGGGGCGCCACCGCGCTGGCGGTGGTGACGGCGGGGGAGGCGGCGACGATCGCCGCGACCGGCCTGGCGGGACGGTCCGCGGGCGCCCCCGGCGTCGATGCCGACGGGGGCTCCGTCGTCGACCTGCTGACCCTCGGCGCGCTGACCGAGGCCGAGGTCGACGTCGCGCTCGGCGCGGGGTCCGAGGTCACCGTCTGGACCGAGGGCTTCCGCGCCCTGGTCGCGGCCCGCGCCCGCGCCGCCGGCCGCCCCGCCCGCGTCCACGTCAAGCACGACAGCGGCATGGGCCGGCTGGGGACCTTCGACGCCGGCGAGGCGGTGGCGCTCGCCCGCGCCGTGGCCGCCGACCCCGACCTCGAGCCGGCCGGCATCTGGACCCACTTCGCCACCGCCGACGAACCCGACGACGACGAGGGGTACTTCCTCGAGCAGCTCGACCGCTTCGAGCCGGTCGCCGCCGCGGTCCGCGCCGAGCATCCCGGCGTCACCGTGCACGCCGCCAACAGCGCCGCCGTCTTCCGCTCGCCGCGCTCGCACTTCGACATGGCCCGCTGCGGCATCGCGATCTACGGACTCGACCCGTTCCAGGACGACCCCCGCTCGCGCGGCCTCGAGCCCGCGCTCTCGCTCCGCTCCTACGTCGCCGCGGTGAAGCGCCTCCCGGCCGGGCAGAGCGTCGGCTACGGGCGCCGCTGGCGCGCCCCCGCGGACACCTGGGTCGGCGTCGTCCCGGTCGGCTACGGCGACGGCGTCCGCCGCGCGCTGACCAACCGCTGCGACGTGCTGGTCGGCGGTCGCCGCCGGCCGCTGGTCGGCACCGTCTCGATGGACAACCTGACGATCGATCTCGGTCCCGACTCCGCGGTCGAGCCCGGGGCGGAGGCGGTGCTGATCGGGCGCCAGGCCGAGGAGGAGATCCGCGCCGAGGAGCTCGCCGCCCGCCTCGACACGATCAACTACGAGATCACCTGCGGGATCACCGCGCGGGTGCCGCGGGTCAGCGGAGCGCTCCTGTGACCCTCGCCGACGACCTCCGCACGGCGCCGCTGACGCAGGCGGCGCTCGCCGCGCTCGGTGGGGAGGAGGGCGTCTGGATCGCCGGCGGGGCGGTCCGTGACGCGGCGCTCGGCCGCCCGGTCACCGACCTCGACCTCGCCGTCGCCGGCGACCCCGGCCGCGTCGCCAAGGCACTCGGCCGCGAGCTCGGCGAGCACGCCTTCGAGCTCTCCGCCGAGTTCGGCACCTGGCGCCTCGTCGCCCCCTCGTGGGGCTGGCAGGTCGACGTCACGGTGCTGCGCGGCGAGTCGATCGAGGACGACCTCGCGGCCCGCGACTTCACCGTCGGCGCCGTCGCCGTGCCGCTCGCGCGCGGCGAGGCGATCGATCCCTTCGACGGGCTCGTCGACCTCGAACGCGGGGTGCTGCGCGCGGTCGGGCCGGACAGCTTCGAGGAGGACCCGCTGCGCCTCCTCCGCGCCGCCCGCCTCGCCGCCGAGCTGAACCTGACGGTCGACGCCGAGACCGTCGCGCTCGCCCACGAAAGCGCCCGGCGGGCCGCCGAGCCGGCGGGCGAGCGCCGGTTGGCCGAGCTGCGCCGGCTGCTCGGCGGCCCCGCTCCGCTCCGCGGCCTCGCGCTCCTCGACGAGCTGCGGCTGACCGCCGTCGTCCTGCCCGAGCTGGAGGCGACGAAGGGCGTCGGCCAGGGTCCGAACCATCACCTCGACGTGCACGGGCACACGCTCGAGGTGCTCGAGTTCACGCTCGAGATCGAGGCGAACCTGGGCCGTTTCGTCGGCGACGAGCGGGCCGAGGAAGCCGCCGCCTTCCTCGCCGAGCCGCTCGCCGACGAGATGGACCGCGCCACCGCGCTGCGCTTCGGCGCCCTCCTGCACGACATCGCCAAGCCCGCGACCCGGGCCGAGGTCGACGGCTTCGTCGGCTTCCGCGGCCACGACGCCGTCGGCGCCGAGACGATCGGCCGGATCATGGGACGGCTGCGCGCCTCGCGCCGGCTGACCCGTTACCTGCAGGCGCTGACGCTGCACCACCTGCGGCTCGGCTTCATGATCAAAGACGCGCCGTTGCCGCCGCGCCGCGTCCACGAGTACCTGCGCGCCACCGAGCCGGTCACGGTCGACGTCACGCTGCTGACCGTCGCCGACCGCCTGGCCGCCCGCGGGGAGGGGGCGATCGCCCGCCCGGAGATGGTCGAGGCCCACCTGGAGCTGGCCCGCGAGATGGTCGCCGCGGCGCTCGACTGGCATCGCGAAGGGCCGCCGGAGCCGCTTCTGCGGGGCGACGAGATCGCCGCCGAGCTCGGCGTCGAGGGGCCCGCGATCGGCGCGAAGCTGGCCGAGCTGGAGGCCGCGCAGTACGCCGGCGAGGTGACCGATCGCGCCCAGGCGCTCGGCCTGTTGCGCGGTTGAGATACGCTCCACGGCCGCATGGCAAAAGAGGAAAAGATCGAAATGGAGGGAGAGATCACCGAGGCTCTCCCG
>DASZUH010000418.1:0-5115 GCA_035547715.1 Solirubrobacterales bacterium | reverse complement strand
GGCCCTGGCAGGTTGTGGCCGCCACGAGACGCCCGGGACGTGGGGGTTCCGTGGGGAGGCGGGCACAAGGACGGGAGGAACTCCGGGCTTCCGTGACCCTTCTGCCAGGAACGTCACGGGTCCACATCGGGCGGAGGGACGTTCGTGCACTTGTGCCCCCTATGGGCGGTACAAGTGCACGGACGTCGTGGGGCTTGATGTGGAAGTGGGGCGGGATGGTGATGTCCCATGAGTCTTCGTCACGGGACCTGCGCCTTCGCGACGGACCATGCGCTCCTCCGCCACGGAACCCGCACGTCCGCCCGGCGCTCGTCACGAACCCTCGCCACTCCCCATGGACCCGGCCGTCCCGGCCACGGCCACAACCTGCCAGGGCCGTGGACGGGACGGCCGGGCGCAACTCGGACGGCCGCCTCCCCCGGGCCGGCCGCCGCTGGCCGCCCGCCCCGGGCGCCGGCTTGCCGCGCCACCGTCCCCGAAATCAACCTCTAAAGCGCCCGGCGGAACCGCCGCACGCTGGAGACGATTCCGTAGGGCTGCTCGACCCTGGTCGCGCCGTCCGGCCTCCAACCGTCGCGTTCGTAGAAGCTCGCCGCCCGCTCGTTCCCTTGCAGTACCCAGAGGACCGCGGCCTCGAAGCCCGCGTCCACCAGGCGCCGCCGCGCCTCGGCCATCAGCATCCGGCCCAAGCCTCCTTCGTGGCGATCGGGGTCCACGTAGAGCGCGTAGACCTCCCCCAGGCCCTCCGCGTCCTGGTCGCGCGAGGGCCCGAACGTGACGAAACCCAGCACCGCCTCGCCGGAGGTCGCGACCACCGTCGTCGGCTTCCCCTCCCCCGCCTCGAACTCGTACCGTTCCGCCCGATCGCGCGGATCGAGCCCGGCGAGGAACTCCGCCGGCATCAGCTCGCGATACGCCTCCCGCCAGGACCGCACGTGGACCTCGGCCACCGCGAGCTCGTCGCCGCGGCGGGCGTCGCGCAGCGCGATCGCCACTACCCGTCCTCGAGCAGGACCGTGTCCTCGTGCGAGTAGGGCGGCGCGCAGGCGCAGACGACGACCAGGTCGGCCCCGCCGTCGTTGCGCAGCCTGTGCGCGGTCCCGGGCGGGATCGCGACGCAGTCGCCGACCTCGACCCGCCGCTCCTCCTCGCCGACCCGCAGCAGCCCCGTCCCGGCGGTGACGAGGTAGAGCTCCTCCGAGCGGCGGTGCAGGTGCTCGATCGTCGCGCCGCCCGGCGGGACCGTCGCCTCGGCCAGGCTCAGCCCGCGCGCCTCGGCCGCGTAGCCGGGCCCCGCCCACTCGCGGATCGTCGACCCGTCGCGGGTGACGTAGGGCTCGAGGTCGCCGCGGCGCGCGTGCTCCACGGCGCCAACCTACCCGGCGCCGAAAATTGAGGGCCGGTTTACCTTCCTCCCATAGCTTTGGGGATCGTGCCGCCCCGCTCCTCGCAGTACCGCGCCGCCCTCCGCCCCGCCTCGCTCGCCGCCGCCGTCCTGGCGATCGGCCTGCTCGTCGCCGCCTGCGGGGGCGGCAGCTCCTCGACCAACGCGGCGGTGAGCGTCCCGGCGATCGCCGGCGGCGACGCGATCCCGGCCAAAGCGGCGCCGCCGATCGAACTCACCGACCAGTACGGTAAGAAGGTCGACCTGGCGAAGCTGAAGGGGCACACCGTCCTGGTCGCCTTCCTCTACACCCACTGCACCGACCTCTGCCCGATCGTCGCCGGCAAGGTCCACACCGCCTACGCCGCCCTGCCGAAGTCGCAGCGGCCGATCTTCCTCGCCGTCTCCGTCGACCCCGCCCACGACACGCCGGCGAGCGCCGCCGCCTTCAACCGGGCCCACCGCACGACCGGGGAGATCGACTGGCTGCTCGGCTCCCACAAGGAACTGTCGAAGGTCTGGAACGCCTGGGGCGTGCGGCCCGAAACCGACCCCAACGACCCCGAGGAAATCGAGCACAACGCCGAAATCTTCGCGATCGACCCGCAGGGCCAGATCCGGGCGCTCTACCCGCCGAACTTCAAGCCCGCCAAGCTCGCGATCGGCACCAAGACCCTGGCGCAACTGTGACGCGGCTGTGGCGGGCGGCGCCGCGGGCCCGCTGGGTCGTGGTCGCGGGGCTCGTCGTCGCCGCGATCGTCGTCGCCGAGGTCGCCAGCGGCGGCGGCTCGGACTCGAACGGCCGCCAGGCCCCTCCGCTGCCGACCACGGCGCTGCGCCCGCCCGCGGTCGACCTCGCCGAGCTGCGCGGCAAGCCGGCGCTGGTCGACTTCTTCGCCAGCTGGTGTGACCCCTGCGCGGAGGAGGCGCCCACCTTGCGCAAGCTCTCGCGGGAGCTCGGCGGCAGGGCGACGATCGTCGCCGTCGACTGGGACGACGCGGACGGTGCCGCGCGCGCCTTCATCGCCCGGCACGGCTGGACCTTCCCGGTCCTCGCCGATACCACCGGCACGGCGGGCGAAGAGTACGGCCTGGTCGGGCTGCCGACCTCCTTCGTACTCGACCCGCAGGGCAGGATCGTCGCCACCTTCCGCGGCCCGCAGAGCGCGGCCCGGCTGCGCCGGGCGCTCCTCGAAGCCGCCTGAGCAGGCCCGCCGGGGGCGGGAAAAACCCTGCAAGACCCCACAGACGGACGGGCCGACCGGAACATCGGGGACGGGCACCTGTTGTAAGTCCCAGAAGCTCAGGCAACCACGGAAGGACGACATGACCAACGCTTCAGCCCGGCCGGTCGCCCTCCGGACGATCGTCGGAGCAGCGGTGCTGATCGCCGCGCTCCTCGCCTTCGTCCCCGCCGCCAACGCGGCCCGGGACCCGATCTCCGGCGGCACCACCGACCTCCACATGAAGAAGGGCTTCCTGAAGAAGCTCACCAACCTCGGCGTCGGCGTCGCCGGTGTCAGCACCGGCCAGGTCGGCGGCGCGAAGATCAGCCTGCCGGTCGCCGAAGGGATGTTCGACCCGACCAACGCGCAGGGTCACTTCCAGAGTCCCGGCGGCTTCCAGTTCGTGCGCGGCGCCCACTCGGTGGCGATCACCGGGGTCGAAGTGAACACGGTGCGCAATGCGCTCTACGCGACGGTCGCCGGCGCCCACATGCAGTTCGCCACGCTCGGCCCGCTGACCGCCGGCCGCGAAGGCTTCGGCGCGCGGATCAAGGCGGGCCAGATGACGCTGACCCAGAAGGCGGCGAACCGGATCAGCAACAAACTCGCCCTGCAGGGCGGCCGGCGGATCAACTCGCGGGTGATGAGCAACGAGTTCAGCATCACCTCGCCGTCCGCGCTGACGATCCTCGGCCAGAACGAAGCGACGCTCGAAGCCAACGCCAAAACGCTCGGCAAATTCGCCGAAAAGGGCGTCAACCTGTCGAGCGGGATCAAACCGATCTCACCGGCGAAGAACTCGAAAGTGACCCAGTTCACCTTCCCGATCGCGGGCGGCACGCTGGCCACCGACTACAGCACGGGCACGATCGCCACCACCGGCGGCGTCGAAATCGTCAAGGTCGGCAAAACGCTGTCGCCGACGATGAAGATCACGAACATCCAGATCGAAATGCAGCAGAAGACGGCGACGGTCGAAATCGAAATCACGCCGAACCCGCCCTTCCCGGGCGCGACCGGCCGCTCCTCGATCGTCGAAGTGGTCTTTCCCGCAGGCTCGGTGACGGCCAACCCGACGACCCGTCAGATCACGATCAAAGGCGCCGAAGCGAAACTGCAGCCGGTGGCCGCGGCGACGCTGAACCAGGTGTTCAACCAGGGCGACGAAAAAGCGCCCCCGGCGAGCAGCGAATTCGTCGCGGGCGATCCGTTCGGGACGTTCTCGATGGTGCTGCAGGCGCAGTAACGCGGGCCCAGGCGCGGGCACGCAGGCGGCGGGGGAAGCCCTTCTCCGACGAACCGCGGGAGGTTCGTTCAGGGTTTCCCCCGCTGCCCTTCTCGTCGGGCTCAGCTTCGGAAGGCCGAGCCGGGAGGTCCCTCCCAGGGCGAGATCGGGGCGGCGATGGGGATCGACCCGAGCGGCCTGATCGCGACGATCGACGAGCTCGAGGAGCGGGGCCGGCTGGAGCGCCGCCGCGATCCCGCCGACCGCCGCCGCAACGTCGTCGTCCTCACCGCGGCGGGGGCGGCCAAGCCGGCCGAAGCGCGCCGCGTCGCCCGCGAGCGCGCCGCCGCGCTGACCGCGCCGCTCAGCGCGAGGGGGCGCCGCGCGCTGCGCGATCTCCTCGCGAAGATCGCATAGAGAGCAGCGCGCCGGCGACCAGGACCAGGACCGCGGCGTTGAGGGAGAGGTCGGCGAGGTTCATGCTGGCGCCGTGGGCGCTCAGGGAGAGCCAGTCGACGACGCCGCCGTGGAAGGGGCCCGGGGCTCGCAGGAGGCGGTCGAGGCCGTTGCCGAGCGCGCCGCCGAGGAAGAGACCGAGGGCGATCGCACCGCTGCGGTCGAGGCGGGAGCGGGCGATGAAGACGCTCAGGGCGACCGCGGCGAGCACCGTGAAGAGCGAGATCGCGACGGTGTGCCCCGCCCAGTGGCCGCCCGGCCCGGCATAGTTGCGGAAGAGCTGGAGGTGGACGCCGCCGACGATGTGGACGGGGCCGTCGGTGAGGAAATGGACCGCGAGCAGCTTCGCGACCTGGTCGACGAGGAGGACCGCGGCGACGACGCCGAAGGCGAGCCGCCGGTACCGGATCGAACCGCCGTCGCCGTATCGTCGTCGATCGGGCACGTACAGAAGCTACCCGAGCCGGAGACCGCGCCGGCGAGGAGGCGCCGCCGCGGCTCGCCGCCTCCCTCCTGGATGGCTGATTCCGGGGGCGGGCGTCGGGCCGGGGCCTGTGGTTCGGGGGCGGGGGTGGCCGTCCGCGGCGGCCGTCCGAGTTGCGTCCCGGGCGTCTCGTGGCGGCCCTGGCAGGTTGCCCGCTTGCCACGAGACGCCCGGGACGTGGGGGTCCCGTGGGGAAGGCGGCACAGGGACGGGAGGAACTCCGGACTTCCGTGACCCTTCTGCCAGGAACGTCACGGGTCCACATCAGGCAGAGGGACGTTCGTGCACTTATGCCCCCTATAGCCGGTACAAGTGCACGGACGTCGTGGGCGTGATGTGG
>DASZUH010000417.1:0-9134 GCA_035547715.1 Solirubrobacterales bacterium | reverse complement strand
CTCAGCGCTCGATCGGCTCGCCGTAGACGATCAGGCCGTGGAGGACGATCAGGCAGAGGGCGAAGATGCCCAGGGACCAGAACGGGTAGCTGCCGCCGATCGAGAGCAGGGACTCGATCGCGCCGAAGGTGGCGGCGATGATGCCGATCGTGCGGCCGTAGGTACCGCCGCTGAACAGCGAGTAGCCGCCGGTCAGCTGGACGAGGCCGATGATCAGGGTCACCCAGCCCCAGAAGCCGAGGCCGAAGACGACGTAGGCGGTCTGATGGTTGAAGAAGTTGGCGTTGCTGATCGCGGCGATGCCGTAGATCACGTTCAGCACCCCGGCGATGAGCAACAGGATCGCGGCGAACATCGCGCGCGCTTCGCCTCTCACTTCCACGTCAATCTCCTTTGTTCTGGATTTGAGGTCGCTTGAACCGCTTGACCATCCCAGGAGCGGCGGCGGCAAAGGGCCGCACCCCCGGGTGCGGCAGACTTCTAGCCAGATGACGGACGGGACGAGTAGCCATTCCGATAACGCGCAGCACGCCTGCTGCGCCCCCGGCCGCGCCCCGGGCGGGGAGGAGGCGCCCGCGCCCGCGAGCGCCGGCGACGGCGCCACCGACGGCATGATCCGCCTCGGCGGCAGCTTCCTGATGGGGACCGAAGACGCCGACGGCTTCCCCCAGGACCGCGAGGGCCCGGTCCGCGAGATCGACCTGCCGCCCTTCTGGATCGACCCGGTCGCGGTCACCAACCGCCGCTTCGCCGAGTTCGTCGAGGCCACCGGCCACCGTACCGACGCCGAGCGTGCGGGCTGGACCTTCGTCTTCGCCGCCTTCCTGCCGCCCGACTTCGAACCGACCCGGGGGATCGCCGCCGCACCCTGGTGGCGCCAGGTCTTCGGCGCCGACTGGCGCCATCCCGAGGGCCCGCAGTCGGGCCTCGGCGACGACCGCCTCGACCACCCGGTCGTCCAGGTCTCCTGGAACGACGCGAAAGCCTTCTGCGCCTGGTCGGGCACCCGCCTCCCGCACGAGTCGGAGTGGGAGATGGCGGCGCGCGGCGGCCTCGAGCAGGCGCGCTTCCCCTGGGGCGACGAGCTCGAACCGGGCGGCCGCCACGCGATGAACGTCTGGCAGGGCACCTTCCCCGCCCGGAACACCGGCGAGGACGGCTGGCTCGGCACCTGCCCGGTCGATGAATACGAGCCCAACGGCCTCGGCATGATGAATGCCAGCGGCAACGTCTGGGAATGGTGCGCGGACCGCTTCGACCGGCAGACCCGGGCGATCCGCGGCGGCTCCTTCCTCTGCCACGCCTCCTACTGCAACCGCTACCGCGTCGCGGCGCGGAGCTTCAACACTCCCGACAGCTCGACCGGCAACATGGGCTTCCGCGTCGCCCGCGACGCCTGAGCGGTCCCGCCCGCCGCGCGCAGACGTTCGTTGCACCCGCGGGCCGGCCGCCCGATAGGTTCCAGCGACAGGACCAGGGGTAATCGACCCCGATCCACGACGACGAGGAGGACGCCGATGGCCCACCCGACCTTTGACGACGCGCGCCGGCTCAGTGACTGGCAGCCGCCCCTGGGGGTCGTCTCCGTCTATCTGGCCTTCGACCCGGCCGACCGCGGCGGCGCCTGGCGCACGGAGCTGCGCAACGGGCTCGACGCCCTGCTGGAGACCGCCAAGGACGCCGAGCACGAGCGCCGCGTCGCCCTGCGGGCGGTCGCCAAACGGATCACCGACCGTTACGAAGACGGCGACCACCGGCCGCCGCCGCGCGGCGAAGCGGGCTTCGTCGAGGTCGCCGAGAAGGGCGGCGAGGAACACTGGTGGGGGACCGGCGCGGCACCGCAGTCGAGCGCCTGCGTCGAGCTCGGCGAGCGCCCGACCCTGGCGCCGCTGGTCGACCTCGCCTGCCGCGGCGAGCAGCGCGGGATCGCGATCGTCTCGCTCGAGCAGGTCCGTCTGCTGCTCTACGCCGAAGGCGAACTGAGCGAGCTCGCCCACTGGGAACTCGAGGTGACGAGCCTCGACTGGCGCGAGCGCAAGGTGCGCAACGGTGGCGGCGACCCGAGCGGCGGCCGCGGCGGTCCCTCGGGTAAGGACGAATACGGCGACCGGCTCGAACACAACCGGCACAAGTTCCTCGGCGAGGCCGGTGGCCTGGTCGGGCGGGCGCTGGAAGAGCGGGGGGTCAGGCGGGCGCTGGCCTTCGGCCCGGCCACCGACCTGGAGAGCTTCGAGGCGGGGCTGAACGCGCCGAACGTGAAGCTCGCCTCGGCGGGCCAGGAGGACCTGATCTCGACCCCGACCGGCAACCTGCGCGAGACTGTCGCCGCGGCGGTCGAGAACGCCGACGCCGAGCGCGAGTCGCGCCTCGTCGCGGCGACGCTCGAAGAGGTCCGCGGTGGCGGGCGCGGCGCGGCCGGGCTGAACGACGTCGGCGAGGCGGTCGAGGAAGGGCGGGTCGAGCGCCTCGTGCTCGACGCCCGCCTCGGCAACGGCGCCGAGTCGCTGGTCCGCGGCGCGCTCAACGTCAGCGCCAAGATCACGGTCGTCCACGGCCCCGCCGCCGAGGCGCTCGGCGAGGCCGAAGGCGTCGCCGCGATCCTGCGCTACTGACGGCTTGCGCGGTTCCTTACTTCGCCCATGCCGAAGTAAGGAACCGCGCGGCGCCTAGCGCGGCGCGCCGATCGACTGGACGTGCGTCGCCAGCGCGCCGTCCTGGAAGGCGTGGATCACGAAGCCGGGCGGGTTGGGGGCCATCGTGATCTTCGTCGTCCGGAAGTCGAGTGCCGCCTGCAGGTAGGTGCTCGGGGCGGTGACGACGGCGCGCCCGGCGAGCTCGGCGATGATCGTCCGGTGGACGTGCCCGGCGACGATGCGGAGCACCTGGGGGTGGCGCCCGAGAACCCCGGCGAGCGCCTCCCGCGCCGCCGCCGCGAGCGCGATCCGTTCGAAGCCGGGCATCTCCGAGCGCAGCGGCGGGTGGTGCATGGCGAGCACGGTGGGGCGGTCCGGCGCCGCCGCCAGCGCCTCGTCGAGCCACTCGATCCGCCCTTCGTCGAGCGCCCCGCCTTCGGCGCCGGGCACGATCGAGTCGAGGCAGACCAGCCGCAGCGGCCCGAGCTCGGCGACGTGGGAGGCGGGCTCGTCGCCCTCGCCGGGCAGCCCGAACGCCTCGCGCAGCGGCGCCCGCAGATCGTGGTTACCGGGGACAACGTGCGGCTCGAGGTCGAGCGGCGCCAGCAGGTCCCGCAGGCGCCGGTACTCCTCCGGCGCGCCGTTCTGGGTCAGGTCGCCGGAGACGAGCAGCGCGTCGGGGCGGTCGTCGAGCGCCAGGATCGCCTCGACCGCGCGCAGCACCGACTCGTCCGGGTCGGCGCCCGCCCAGTCCGCGCCGAGGTGGGTGTCGGAGATCTGCAGCAGGAGGTAGGGAGCGCCGTCGCTCATCGCCGCCTCCAGCTTATGCGCGGGGGCGGAGCCACAGGCGGTCGTCGACCCGCGGAGCCGACGGTTTCGCTTCCATAGACTCCTTCCCCTTGGAATCGGCGGTCAGATCCGCGGACAAACGCTGGCTCGTCCTGGTCGTGCTCTCGGTCGCCCAGCTGATGGTGGTGCTCGACGCCACCGTCGTCAACATCGCCCTGCCCTCGGCCCAGGAAGCGCTCCACTTCTCCGAAAGCGCGCGGCAGTGGATCGTCACCGCCTACTCGCTGACCTTCGGCTCGCTGCTCCTGCTCGGCGGGCGGATCTCCGACATCTTCGGCCGCAAGTGGACCTTCGTCGGCGGCCTGATCGGCTTCGCGATCGCCTCCGCGATCGGCGGCGCCGCGCCCTCCTTCGCCGTCCTCGTCGCCGCCCGCGGCGTGCAGGGCCTCTTCGGCGCGATCCTCGCCCCGGCCGCCCTCTCGCTCCTCACCGTCACCTTCACCGACCCCGAAGAGCGCGGCAAGGCCTTCGGCGCCTTCGGCGCGGTGGCGGGCTCGGGCGCGGCGGTCGGTCTGCTGCTCGGCGGCATCCTCACCCAGTACCTCTCCTGGCGCTGGTGCCTCTACGTCAACCTGGCGTTCGCCGTGGTCGCCGTCGCCGGCGCCCTGATGCTGCTGAACAACGTCCGCTCCGACGAGGAGGCCCATCTCGACGTGCCCGGGACCGTGTTCGCGACCGGCGGCCTCTTCTGCCTCGTCTTCGGCCTCTCGCACGCCCAGACCGCGAGCTGGACCAGCAGCCTGACGCTGGTCATGTTCGCGATCGCGCTGGTCGCCCTGATCGCCTTCGCCCTGGTCGAGCGCCGCGCGAGCCACCCGCTGCTGCCGCTCTCGGTCGTCCTCGACCGCGATCGCGGTGGCTCCTACGTGGTCGTCGCCCTGGCGGCGATCGCGATCTTCGCCGTCTTCCTCTTCCTCACCTACTACCTGCAGCGCAACCTCGGCTACTCGCCGATCACCTCCGGCCTCGCCTTCCTGCCGATGGTCGCCTGCATCATGTTCACCTCGATCACCTCGAACGTGAAACTGATGCCGCTGGTCGGGCCGAAACCGCTGGTCACGGCGGGTTGTGTGCTCGGCGCGGCGGGGATGTTCTACCTCACCGGCCTGGGCCCGAACGAGACCTACGTCGGCTCGATCCTGCCCGCGCTGATCCTCGCCGGGCTCGGCTTCGGCCTGATCTTCGCCCCGGCGATCGCCACCGCGACGTTCGGCGTCCCCGCCGACGAGGCCGGGATCGCCTCGGCGATGGTCAACACGAGCCAGCAGGTCGGCGGCTCGATCGGGGTGGCGCTGCTCTCGACGATCACCGCCACCGCGATCGGCGACAAGCTCGCCGAAATGACGGGCAGGCCGACCCCGGTCGACGTGCTGACCGCCGAGGTCCACGGCTACACCACCGCCTTCTACTGGGCCGGCGCGATCTTCGTCCTCGCGGCGGTCTGCGCCTTCGGGCTGCTCCGGGCGAAGACGCGCCCGCCCGCGCAGGACGTGGTCCCGGCCGAACCGGAGACGGAGCCCGCCGCGGCCCAGGCGACCGCGCGTGAATGATCAATCCCGTTTGGGACGGTTACATCGATCGGAGTAGTACCGTCCGTGACGTGACCTCAGGCCCCGCGTCGGACGGACAGGCGACCTCCGCCCGTCCGCAGCTGACCGAGATCTCGAACGCCGCGGTCGCCCTCCACCGCGAGCACTTCGGCCGCGGCCCCGGCGCCGCCAAGACCCACATCGGCGAGAACCTCGTCGTCTGCGTCCTCACCGACGTCTTCACCCCGATCGAGAAGACGCTGATCGGGGCGGGACAGGAGGAGCGGGTGCGGGAGACGCGGGCGATCCACCGCGACGCCACCGAGGGTGTCTACAAGCAGCGGATGGAAGCGGTGCTGGGCCGTCGCGTCGAGGCCCACATGGGCAGCATCCACGTGGACCCCGACCTCGCCGTCGACATCTTCGTGCTCGGCGACCACCCGCCGGCCTCGCTCGACGGCGACGGCCACGACTGAACGACCCAGGCGTCTCGGCCTGGTGGCCGACAAGGACGCAGGGAGCGTGGCGTGCTCTGCACGCGAGCGACCGAGGACACCGTCAGGCGCCAGGCCGAGACGCCTGGGCTAGGACTCGACCTTGGTCTGGGCGATCTCGGTCGCCGCGGCGTAGATCGCCTCGGCGTCGATCTCGGCGGCGCGCAGCAGCTCGGCCGGCTTGCCCGAGGTCGGCATGTCCTCGACCGCGAGGACGCGGACCGCGGCGGTGGCGCCGTGCTCGGCCAGCGCGGCCAGCACCGCCTCGCCGATGCCACCCTCTTTCCAGTGGTCCTCGACGGTGACGATCGCGCCGGTCTCCCTGGCCGCCTTGACCAGGTTGTCGGCGTCGATCGGCTTCACCGAGTAGAGGTCGATGACCCGCGCCGAGATGCCCTCGGAGGCGAGCCGCTCGGCCGCCGCCAGCGCCTCGTGCAGGGTGATGCCGGCGCCGACGATGGTCACGTCGTCGCCCTCGAGCACGGTCTTCGAGCCGCCGACCTGGAACTCCTCGTCGGCGTCGTAGATGACCGGCGTGGCGGCGCGCGTGGTGCGCATGTAGGAGATGCCGGCGGTGTCGGCCATCAGCCCGACCAGGGCCGCGGCCGAGGTTGCGTCCGACGGGTAGAGCACGGTCGAGCCGTGGACCGCGCGCAGGCTGGCCAGGTCCTCGAGCGCCATCTGCGACGGCCCGTCCTCGCCGATCGACACGCCCGCGTGCGAGCCGCAGAGGCGGATGTCGGCGCGGCTGATCGCCGCCATGCGGACGAAGTCGTAGGCACGGCTGAGGAACGCCGCGAAGGTCGAGGCGAACGGCGTCCAGTGGCGCCGCACCTGGAAGCCGACCGCCGCCGCGACCATCTGCTGCTCGGCGATGTAGACCTCGACGAAGCGGTCCGGGAAGGCCTTCTTGAAGTCTTCCGAGTAGGTCGAGTTGCCGACCTCGCCGTCGAGCGCGACGATGTCGTCGCGCCGCGCGCCGAGCGCCGCCAGCGCTTCGCCGTAGGCCTTGCGCGTCGCGACCTCCTCGCCCTTTTCCCAGGTCGGCATCTCGCCGCCGGGGACGGGGAATTTGTACGGGTCGGCGGGGCCCTCGGGCTTCTTCACCTCGACCCGGAGGTCGCGTTCGCCGCCCAGTTCCTCGATCGCCTTGGCCGGGTCGGCGAGCGGTTTGCCGTGTTTGCCGTTGAGGTCCTCGACCTCCTTGGCGCCTTTGCCCTTCTTCGTGCGGGCGACGATCATCGTCGGCCGGTCGCCGGCTTCGAGCGCCGTGTAGGCATCCTCGATCTCCTGCAGGTCGTGGCCGTCGATCTCGATCGTCGTCCAGCCCGCGGCCTCGGCGCGCTGGGCGTAGGAGCTGAGGTCCCAGCCGTGCATCGTTTCGCCGGTCTGGCCGAGCCGGTTGACGTCGATCAGCGCGGTCAGGTTCGAGAGGCTCGCCTTGCCGGCGTGCTCGACCGCCTCCCAGATCGATCCCTCGGCCATCTCCGAGTCGCCGCAGAGGATCCAGACGCGCGAGGGCATCTTCTCCATCCGGGCGGCGAGCGCGACGCCGACGCCGATCGGCAGGCCCTGGCCGAGCGAGCCGGTGGCGACGTCGACCCAGGGCAGGATCGGGGTGGGGTGGCCTTCGAGCCGCGAGCCGAACCTGCGGAAGGTGAGGAGCTCCTCGTCGGTGATCGCGCCGACCGCTTTCAGTACCGAGTAGTAGAGCGGCGAGGCGTGCCCCTTGGAGAAGATCAGGTGGTCGTTGCGGGGGTCGTCGGGCGCGCCGAAGTCGAGGCGCAGGTGCCCGTCGATGAGCACCGCCAGGAGGTCGGCTGCCGACATCGAGGAGGTCGGGTGCCCCGAGCCCGCCGCGTCGGAGGAGCGGATCGAGTCGACCCGCAGCTGTTGGCCAAGTTCGCGTCGAAAATCCGTGTCTCCGGTCATGTGGTGGACGCTAGCGGAGACGCGCGGCGGGCGTCTGCGATCCTCCGACGATGGACGCGACGACGATGTCGGACCCCGGGCGCGAGCGGTATCGCCGCGGCCAGCGGCGCCGGGCGATGATCGCCTGGTCGGTGCTCGGGCTCCTGGTCGTCGGCGTCGGCCTGGCGATCGCCTTCGGCGGCGGCGACGGCGACGGCTCGGATGGCCAAGGGTTCTCGCTCACCGGGGTGCTGCCGGCGGAAATGAGCGCCTCGGCCTACTCGGCGATCCACAAAGGCCAGTCGGAAGCCGAGGTCCTGCAGCTGATCGGCGTGCCCGGGCAGCACGAAACCGAAGTCGAAGAACCGGAACTGCTGCGGCTGTTCCCTTCCTCGCCCGCCGGCACGAGCTGCGAATTCTGGCGGATCAGCGAGGCGCCGAACCACGTCGTCCGCCTCTGCTTCGGCGGCACCCCGGCCTCGCTGGAGCAGAAATCGGTCGCCGCCCGGGGCGAGGACGCCGCCCCGCAGACGCTGGCGTAGGAGGGATCGGGCGCGACGGGACGCCCGGGACGCAACCCGCCGGAGCGGTCGGGCCATCGCGGGGATTGTCGCCGACCGGCCCGAGCGCCTACAGTCGGGGTGTGACCGAGCTACGGCTGATCGAGAAGATCGGGGTCGACGTCCACCACTCGCCCGCGCGCACGCGCGAGCCGGGGCGGGAGCCGTTCCGGATCGGCGCGGTGCAGCAGCGCTGGCATGCCGACCCCGAGGAGCATCGCGCGGGTCTCGCCGCCGGGATCCGCATGGCGGTCGCCGGGGGCGCGCGCCTGGTCTGCCTGCAGGAGCTGACCCTCTCGCCCTACTTCGCCGTCGACCCGGCGGGGCCGGAGGGGGTCGGGGTGGAGCCGGAGCCGCTGCCCGGCGGCCCCACCTTCGAGTTCGCCGCGACGATGGCGAAGGAGACCGGCGTCCACGTCCACGCCTCGCTGTATGAGGCGGCCGCGGACGGCGGCCTCGGCTACAACACCGCGATCGTCGTCTCCCCGGCCGGCGAGCTGGTCGGCCGCACGCGCAAGCTCCACATCCCGATCACCGCGGGCTACCACGAGGACCTCTACTTCCGCCCGGGCCCCGCCGACGAGGGCCCGGCCTTCCCGCTGACCGTGCTCGACGAGGCGCGGATCGGGCTGCCGACCTGCTGGGACCAGTGGTTCCCCGAGCTCGCCCGCGCCTACAGCCTGGCCGGCGCCGACGTGCTGGTCTACCCGACCGCGATCGGCTCCGAGCCGAATCACCCGGAGTTCGACACCCAGCCGCTCTGGGAGCGGGTCATCGTCGCCAACGGGATCGCCAACGGCACCTTCATGGTCGCCGTCAACCGGATCGGCGAGGAGCCGCCGCTGCGCTTCTACGGCTCCTCCTTCATCTCCGACCCCTACGGCCGGGTGCTGGTGCAGGCGCCCCGCGACGAGCCCGCCGTCCTGGTCGCCGACCTCGACCTCGACCAGCGCGGCGATTGGCTGGAGCTCTTCCCGTTCCTCAGCACGCGCCGGCCCGATGCCTACGCGAGCCTGGTCGACACGGAGCCGGGCTCGTGACCTGCCCCAAGTGCGGTGGCGAGATGCGCAGCCACGAGCGCAACGGGGTGACGATCGAGCAGTGCCGCAAATGCCACGGGATCTTCCTCGACGCGGGCGAGTTCGAGCAGCTCCTCGG
>DASZUH010000416.1:0-5801 GCA_035547715.1 Solirubrobacterales bacterium | reverse complement strand
CCTCATCACTCCCCACACACCCGGCCTTCTCGGTGGCGGCCACAACCTGCCAGGGCCGCCACCGAGAAGGCCGGGGCCCTCGGACGGCCGCCCGCTCCTTCAGCCGTTCTGTTTGATGACGATGCCCTCGAGGATCTGGGCGGCCTTCTCGGTCGCGTCGATCGCCTCCTCGAGCACCTCGAAGATGTCCTTCCAACGGATCACGACCATCGGGTCGATCGCGTTGGTGAACAGCGAGGCCAGCGCGTTGCGGAAGATCCGGTCGCCGTCGTTCTCCAGCCGGTGCACCTCGATCCAGTGCCGGTCCAGGTCTTCGAAGGAGGGCAACTCCTCGAGCCCCGCCGCCAGGTGCTCGCACGCCCCGACCAGCACCTGGGTCAGCGCCGTCGCCTGTTCCATCGGCGCCTCCACCTGGTAGAGCGCGAGGAAGTCCGCCGCCTCCTCGGTGAAGTCGACGATGTCGTCGAGCGCCGTCGCCAGCCCGTAGACGTCCTCGCGGTCGATCGGGCTGACCTCGGTCGTGTTCAGCCGCTGGACGATCGAGTGGGTGATTTTGTCGCCGCGGTGCTCGGCCTCGACGATCTGCTCGCCCAGGGTCCCGGCGTCGGGCCACTCGGCCATCATTTCGTCGAGCAGCGTCGCCGCGTGCACCCCGTTCTTCCCCGCCTCGATGAACAGATCGAAGAAGGTCCGATCGTGCGGTAGCGGAGATCGGTGCGGCACCGTCGCCATCCTAATGACGGAAGGCAGGTCGGGCATCTCAGCCCACCACTTTCAACTCGGCCGTCGCCAGTTGCTCGGCGGCCCGGGAGGCGGCGCGCTCGCGCAATTCGGCCTGCACGTCGCGGCGCGGTTCGCCCTCGGCCCGCCGCACCCGCCGCCACTCGCCGTCGGCGCCGAGCTCCCAGGAGTTCGCGTTGTCGGCGAAGCAGCGCTCCAGCACGTCACACATCTCCGCCCGCAGCGCCGGGTCTTCGACCGGCGCGACCAGCTCGACCCGGTTGTCGAGGTTGCGCGGCATCATGTCGGCAGAGCCCATCAGGACAGTCGTCCCCCCGCCGCGGTGGAAGGTGTAGACGCGCGAGTGCTCGAGGAAGCGGCCGACGATCGAGATGACCCGGATGTTCTCCGAGACGCCCGGCACCCCGGGCTTCAGGCAGCAGATCCCGCGCACGTTGAGGTCGACCGGGACGCCCGCCTGCGAGGCCCGGTAGAGCGCCTTGATGCAGCCCGCGTCGACCAGCGAGTTCATCTTCAGCGCGATCCGCGCCTCTTCGCCCTCCTCGTGCGCGACGATCGTCGCCTCGATCTCCTCGATCAGCCGGTCGCGCATCGTCGTCGGTGAGACCAGCACCTTGCGGTAGACGGCCGGGCGCCCGTAACCGGTCAGGAAGTTGAACATCTCGGCGACGTCGGCGCCGATGTCGGGGTCCGCGGTGAAGAGCCCGAAGTCGGTGTAGAGGCGAGCCGTCTTGGCGTGGTAGTTGCCGGTCCCCACGTGGACGTACTCGCGCACCTGCCGGCCCTCGCGGCGCGCGACCAGGATCGCCTTCACGTGCGTCTTCAGCCCGGGGATCCCGTAGACGACGTGGACGCCCGCCTCCTCCAGGGCTTTCGCCCAGTGGATGTTGGCCTCCTCGTCGAAGCGCGCTTTCAGCTCCACCATGCAGACCGCCTGCTTGCCGCGTTCGGAGGCGCGGATCAGCGCCGGCACCAGCGGCGAGTCGTCGGAGGTCCGGTACACGGTCTGCTTGATCGCCAGCACGTCAGGGTCTTCGACCGCCTGTTCGACGAAGCGTTCGACCGAGGTCGCGAAGGAGTCGTAGGGATGGTGGACGAGGATGTCGCCGTGGCGGATCTGGCGGAACATGTCGACCGCGCGCCCGTCCTCCCCGCCCTGCAGGCGCGGCTGCGTGACCGGCGTCCAGGGCGAGTAGCGCAGCTCGGCGTGGCCGGGGACGTCGGCGACGTCCTTGAGGTCGGCGAGGTCGAGCAGCCCGTCGATGTCGTAGACCTCGCGGTCTTCGAGCCGCAGCGCGCCGATCAGCTCGTGGCGGAGCTTCTCGTTCATGCCGCTGGCGATCTCCAGCCGCACGACCTCGCCGAAGCGGCGGCGGCGCAGCTCGTCCTGGACCGCCTGCAGCAGGTCGTCGGCCTCGTCGCTCACCGTGAAGTCGGCGTCGCGGGTGACCCGGAAGAAGCCGTGGTCGACGACTTCGGTGCCCGGGAAGAGCGCGTCGAGGTTGGCCGCGATCACCTGCTCGAGCGGCACGAAGGTCCCCTCCTCGCCGACCGGCAGGAAGCGCCCGAGCAGCTCCTTCGGGACCTTGACGCGGGCAACGATCTCGACCCCGCTCTCGGGATCGCGCAGCAGCACCGCGAGGCTCAGCGAGAGGTTCGAGATGTAGGGGAAGGGCCGGCCGAGCCCGATCACCAGCGGCGTCAGCGCCGGAAAGACCTGCTCGTGGAAGCGGCGGTGGATCTGACGGCGCTCCTCCTCGTTCGCGTCGTCGAGACCGACGATCCGGATCTGCTCGCGCTCCAGCGCCGGCCGCAGCTCGCCGCCGAAGCAGGCCTGGAGCCGCCGGTCGAGCTCCAGCACGCGCGCCTGGATGCGGTCGATCTGCTCGTTCGGCCGCAGGCCGTCGGGGCCGCGGGCGTCGATCCCGGCCTCCATCTGGTCGAACAGACCGGCCACCCGCACCATGTAGAACTCGTCCAGGTTGGAGGCGTAGATCGAGCAGAAGCGCAGTCGCTCGAGCAGCGGGATCTGCCGGTCCTCGGCGAGCTCGAGCACGCGCCGGTTGAAGTCCAGCCAGGACAACTCCCGGTTGAAGTACAGACCGGGGTCGTCAAGGTTGGCTACCGACTCGGACAAGGGAACATCGTACTCTTGAACCGCTTGCCCCTGGTCCATCTCAGGCGACGCGACGGAGCGGTTGCGAGCCGGGGCGCGGGGCCTCCGTCGGGACCGCGACCGTGGCGCCGTCGATCGCCAGGCGGTACCCGGCGGCGAGCTGGCTCATCGAGCGCTCCCAGGAGCGGGCCCGGGCGCCGCGGACCCCGGCCGAGCCGAGCTTCGTGCGCAGCTCCGGCGAGGCCGCCAGCTGCAGCAGGGACCCGGCGATGTGGTCGGCGTCGGGGCGGCAGAGCAGCCCGGTGTGGCGGTTCTCGACCAGGGCCGCGGGCCCACCCTCGGCGATCGCGACGACCGGCAGTCCGCCGGCGCCGGCCTCGAGGATCACCTGGCCGTAGGTGTCGGTGACGCTGCAGAAGAGGAAGACGTCGGCGCTCGCGTAGGCGACGGCGAGGTCCTCGCCGCCGAGCCAGCCGAGGAAGGTGGCGGCGTCGCCGAGCCGCTCGCGCAGCTCCTCCTCCTCGGGCCCGCCGCCGGCCAGCAGCAGGTGCAGCCGGGGATCTGTGGCGTGGGCGCGGAGGAAGCTGTCGGCGAGCAGGTCGACGCCCTTCTCCTTCGAGAGCCGGCCCGCGTAGAGGACCTTGACCTCGCCCGGGAAGGCGCCCGGGTCGGCCTTCGCCGGGTCGAAGCGCTCGATGTCCACGCCGCGCTCCCAGCGGCCCACCTTGGCGCCGTCGATGCCGAGCTCGGCGAGCGAGCCGTCGGCCGCGGGGCTCGGCGAGAGCACCCGCGCGGGGGCGTTGTAGAAGGCGCCGAGACCGGCCTTGGCGACCATCTCCAGCATCGCGTCGGCGCGCAGGCCCGCGTAGGCGGCGAGCTCGGTGTGGTAGCTGGCGAGCAGCGGCACGCCGGTGATCCGGCCGAGCAGCGTCGCCGCGATCCCGGCCGGGCCGGGGGCGGTGACGTGGACGAGGTCGTAGTGGCCTTCGGCCAGCGCCTCGACCATCTCGGGGACGGCGGGGACGCCGAGCTTCATGCCCTTGTAGAAGGGCAGCTCGAGCTCGGCGGCGGCGGGAAGGCGGCGGTCGACGCCGGGGTCGGTGCCGATCACGTCGACGTCGAAGCCGGGGACGCCGCGCTCGCGGATCTGCTCGATCGTGTGCGTCACCCCGTGCATCGAGCCGATCCCGTCGGCGATCAGCGCGACCCGGCGGCGGCCCTCGTCGCGCCCCCGCAGCTTCGCCTTCTCGGCGCCGAGGAAGGCGGTCGAGGGCGCGTAGGGGAAGGCCGGGACGAGCGCCTCGAACATGCCGTTGGCGGCGGTGCCGAGGTCGCCGCGCCGGAAGGCGGCGAGGCCATCGTCGACGGCGATCCGGAGGCGCCGCTCGTGGCGCCGGCGGGCGCGGCGGTAGAGGTCGGCGTGGGAGAAGCCGTCGGCCTGGAGCATCTCCAGCAGCTCGCGGCCGCGAACGTCGATCCCGACCCCGGCGAGCCAGGCCTCGAGCAGGCAGCGGGCGTCCTCGGGGCCGATGTCGGCGGCGACCTTGCCTTCGCGCGCGTCGCCCTCGCGGATCACCCGTTCGGCCATCTTCAGGATCGCGGTCGGGTCGGGGGCCTCGCCCGAGGGCGCGATCC
Source organism: Solirubrobacterales bacterium (assembly GCA_035547715.1). Taxonomy (GTDB): domain Bacteria; phylum Actinomycetota; class Thermoleophilia; order Solirubrobacterales; family 70-9; genus VAYN01. Next base: position 1,309 of record DASZUH010000416.1, on the reverse strand, counting down.
CGGCGTCGTCGAGGGCGCGCGTGGCGAGCGCCATCGCGGCGTGCGTCCACTTCGCCGCGGAACCTTGTTCGCCCCGCGCTTCGGCCTTGCCTTCGCGCATCAGGGCGAGAAACTCTTCCGGCGTGGCGGCGGTCGGCACCTCGGTCCAGGTGCGGCCGATATCCACGCCGGCATGGTCGTCGGAGCCGGCGATCCCGGTGCCGCCGTTGGTATCGACGTAGACGGCGGCGGGCATGTTCAGCTCCGCGGCGCGCGACCCGTTGCGGACCTCCCAGATCGGGAAGAGCTCGGCCAGTCGGCGCCGATGGCGCCTTGTGAGGGGCGCCGCGACGTTGAAGAAGGGGTGCGCCAGCGCGCACGCGATCTCGTTCTCGTGCAGGTACGCGGCACAGGCCTCGACGTCGCCGGCGTGGGCCTGCAGCCACTCATGGTCTCCAGGAGTGATCCCGTAACAGAGGACGTGAACCGCCTGGGGCTCGCCGGCGAAGCGAACGGTCAGCTCCTCGGAGACGAAGGTGTCGGGAAGGTGGTCGATCTCGAGCGCACCGGCGATGGTGTCGTGATCGGTGATCGTCACGAAGTCCATGCCGCGGCGCTTGGCGAGCTCGTAGACCTCCTGCGGCGGGGTCGCGCACTCGGGCAGACCGAGGGACCGCTGGACGCCGAGACGAGAGAGCTGCGAGGCGGTGGAGTGACAGTGCATGTCGGCACGGGAAGTCATCGGTGTCTCCCTTTAAGAGTTACGTGAGTACAACCGCATAGTTCGCGATTTGCAGGCAAAACATGTGAACCACCTGCAAAAGACCGGTGAACTTCGTGTAACCGTTCGCGAGCGGGAGGCTGCGCGTCCTTGCGGTGTGCGAAACCCGTGCCATAGCCGGATTTCGCACACCGCAAGCGGCTCACCCCGTCCCTCGTGGTCATCGCCACCCGGCCTCGGCCAGACTCTGCCTCGCTACGCGGCGAGGCGGGCGGGGGCGCTGCCGTTGCTCGGCGTCAGGGCGCCGGCGAAGAGGTCGAGGATGATGCCCTCGCGGAGGCCGCCCTTGCCGATCTGGAGGGGCCGGCCGAGCATCTCGGAGACCTTCTCGAGGAGGAGGACGCCGGTGGTGAGGATGCGGACGCGCCGCGGGTCGAGCTCGAAGCGGCGGGCGACGTCGGCGGAGGCTTCGGTCGAGAGGATGCGGATGCCGCGCTCGAGCGTCTCGTACTCGAGCACCGCGCCGACGAGGCGGCGCAGGCTGGTGGCCGAGCCGCCGACCGCGACCGCCTGGTCCGGATGGGGAATACATACGCCGTCGAAGAATTC
>DASZUH010000415.1:0-2204 GCA_035547715.1 Solirubrobacterales bacterium | reverse complement strand
GACCCTGACCGGCGCCGTGCCCTCGCAGGCGACCGACTACCAGTCGGTGATCGAGGAGACCTCGGTCTCGCGGATCACCGAGCGCGGCGCGACCCGCGGCGACGACCGCTTCTCCGAAGCGGCGATGGAGGACCGCAAGCGCGAGGGTTACTTCTAGTGGCGGTCGACGGGGTCGAGATCCTCCGCATCGCCACCGCCGGCTCGGTCGACGACGGCAAGTCGACGCTGATCGGCCGGCTGCTGCACGACACCAAATCGATCTTCGAAGACCAGCTCGAGTCGATCGAGCGGACCTCGGAGAAGCGCGGCGACGAGCAGACCGACCTGGCGCTCTTGACCGACGGCCTGCGGGCCGAGCGCGAGCAGGGGATCACGATCGACGTCGCCTATCGCTACTTCGCGACGCCGAAACGCAAGTTCGTCATCGCCGACACGCCCGGTCACATCCAGTACACGCGCAACATGGTCACCGGCGCCTCGACCGCGAACCTGGCGCTGCTGCTGATCGACGCGCGCAAAGGCGTGCTCGAACAGACGCGCCGCCACGCGCTGCTGTCCTCGCTGCTCGGCGTGCCGCACCTGGTCCTCTGCGTCAACAAAATGGACCTGGTCGACTACTCGCAGGACGTCTACGACGAGATCCGCGAGGAGTTCACGCAGTTCGCCGCCAAGCTCGACATCACCGACCTCGGCTTCGTGCCGATCTCGGCGCTGCAGGGCGACAACGTGGTCGAGCCGTCGCTGAACATGCCGTGGTTCCACGGGCAGCCGCTGCTCGGCCACCTCGAGGACGTCCACATCGCCTCCGACCGCAACCTGGTCGACAACCGCTTCCCGGTCCAGTACGTGATCCGGCCGCAGTCGGCCGAGTTCCGCGACTATCGCGGGTTCGCCGGCTCGGTGGTCGGCGGGATCTTCAAGCAGGGCGACGAGGTGATGGTGATGCCGTCGCGGAAATCCTCGCGGATCGCCTCGATCGACACGCCCGAAGGGACGGTCGCGCAGGCCTTCCCGCCGATGGCGGTGACGCTGCGCCTCGAGGACGACGTCGACGTCTCGCGCGGCGACATGATCTGCCGCCCGACCAACCAGCCGACCGCGACGCGCCGCTTCGAGGCGACGATCTGCTGGTTCGACGAGACCTCGCACCTGCGTACCGGCGTCCCGTATCAGCTCAAGCACACGACGAAGTGGGTGGCCGCCGAGATCGACGACCTGCGCTACCGGCTCGACGTCGACACGCTCCACCGTGACCTCGCGGCGGAGACGCTCGAGGTCAACGACATCGGCCGGGTCTCGATTCAGACCGCCTCGCCGCTCTTCATCGACGAGTACCGGCTGAACCGCACGACCGGGAGCTTCATCCTGGTCGACCCGGGCACTGACCTGACGGTCGCGGCGGGGATGATCAAACGGTCGGGCGACGAGGTCGCGCCGGAGTTCGACACGGCCTCGATCGTCGCCGAGAACATCACCTTCCACCCGAGCAAGCTCTCGCGCGAGGAACGCTGGGGGGCGCTGGAGAGCACCGGCGCGACGATCTGGATGACCGGGCTCTCGGGCTCGGGCAAGTCGACGATCGCGACCGCGATCGAGCACACGCTGGTCAGCGCAGGCCGGTCGAGCTTCATGCTCGACGGCGACAACCTGCGCCACGGCCTCAACGCCGACCTCGGCTTCTCCGAGGAGGACCGCAACGAGAACGTCCGCCGCGTCGGCGAGGTGGCGAAGATCCTCGCCGAAGCGGGAACGGTGGCGATCGCCTCGCTGGTCTCGCCCTACCGCGAGGAGCGCGACCGGGTGCGGGCGATCCACGAGGCGGCGGGGATCCCCTTCTACGAGGTCTTCGTCGACACCCCGCTGGAGGAGTGCGAACGCCGCGACCCGAAGGGCCTCTACGCCAAGGCGCGGGCGGGGGAGATCAAGGACCTGACCGGCGTCGGCGCGCCCTACGAGGCGCCCGAGAAGCCGGACCTGGTGACCTCGCCGGACCTCGAGGAGGCCGTGCGCCAGGTCCTCGCGCTGTTGCGTTAGCCAGGGCGGGGCGGTTCGCGGCCGCGGCGGCCGTCCGAGATGCGTCCCGGGCGTCTCGTGGCGGCCCCGGCAGGTTGCCCGCTTGCCACGAGACGCCCGGGACGTGAGGGTTCCGTGGGGAAGGGGCACAGGGACGGGAGGAAGTGCGGACTTCCGTGACGGTTCTGCCC
>DASZUH010000414.1:0-4512 GCA_035547715.1 Solirubrobacterales bacterium | reverse complement strand
CGGCCACAACCTGCCAGGGCCGCCACGAGACGCCCGGGACGCAACTCGGACGGCCGCCGCGGATGGCCGCGCGCCCGGGACGCACCTCGGACGGCCGTCCCGCGGAATCAACCATCCAGCCCGCCACAGGCGTTCGCACTTTGCCGTCCTATGTACGGCAAAGTGCGAAACGCGGTCCGGCATTGGGTAGAAGCTCTGCCGTGTCGGCGGCGCTCCACCAATCCTGGCCTCCCTTCGTCCTCATCGCGGGGCTGCTGATGATCGGCCTGCTCGCCAACCGCGACGGGCTCTTCGCCTGGGGCGGCGCGCGGCTGCAGCGGCTACCGGGTGGGTCGTTCGCGCTGCTCGGCGCGGCGCTCCTGCTCGACGCCGTCGTCACCGCCGTCCTCAACCTCGACACCGCGGTCGTCTTCCTCACCCCGGTGCTGGTCTTCGCCGCGCGTCGGCGTCGGGTCGCGGTCGAGCCCTTCCTCTACGGCTGCGTGTTCATGGCCAACGCGTCCTCGCTCTTCCTGCCCGGCTCGAACCTCACCAACCTGCTCGTCCTCGACGGGCACTCGGGCGGGTCGGGCGCCTCCTTCGCGGCGAAGATGTTCCCGATCGCGATCACCGCGGCGGTGGTGACGGCGGTCGGGGTCGGCGTCAGCTTCCGTCGGGCGCTGGTCGGCGAGCGCCCGGCGCCCGGCTCCGCGCGGGGCGGCCCGGCCACCCCCCCGGACGGTGGTGCCGCCGCGTCCGAGTCACCTTCGATCGTCCTCGGGGCCGGCGTCCTCGCGACCGCCGCCGCCGCCGTCCTGGTCCTGGTGCTGCGCAACCCGGCGCTTGAGGTCCTCGGCGTCGCCCTCGCCGCCGTCACGGTCGAGTTGCTGCGCTCGGAGGTCACCCTCGGCGACGTCTGGCGCGTCGTCGGGCCACCGAGCCTCGCCGCCGCCTTCGTCCTCACCGTCGCGCTCGGCACCCTCGCCCGCCACTGGGACGGCCCCGCCGAACTGATCGCCCACGCGAGCGGCCCCGAGACCGCCGGGCTGGCCGCGGTCTCCACCGTCCTCGTCAACAACCTGCCCTCCGCCGCCCTCTACTCGGCCCACTCGGTCGACCACTCTCGGATGCTGCTGCTCGGCCTCAACGTGGGGCCGAACCTGGCGGTGACCGGGGCGCTCTCGGCGCTGCTCTGGTTCCGCTCCGCGCGCGAGGTCGACGCCCGTCCCTCGCTGCTCGAGTTCTCCCGCCGTGGGGTGCCGCTGGCGCTCGTCGCGATGGCCGCCGCGGTACTTGTCGGTACGGTGGGATGAACCCGGCCCGCGCGCTAATCTAGTTAAACCTGATCAGAATTTAGGAAGAGGAGACGGAAATGGCTTTGAGACTGGGCGACGAAGCCCCGAATTTCGAGGCGGAGACGACCGAGGGACACATCAACTTCCACGACTGGCTGGGCGATTCGTGGGGCGTTCTGTTCTCGCACCCGAAGGCCTACACGCCGGTCTGCACGACCGAGCTCGGCTACATGGCCTCGATCGAGCCCGAGTTCGCCAAGCGCGACACGAAGATCATCGGCCTGTCGGTCGACCCGGTCGAGAGCAACGAGGGCTGGGCGAAGGACATCGAGGAGACCCAGGGGACGGCGCCGAACTACCCGATCATCAGCGACGCCGACTTCGCGATCTCGAAGGCCTACGGGATGCTGCCGGCCGAGGTCTCCGGCGACGCGTCCGAGCGCACCCCGGCCGACAACCAGACGGTTCGCAACGTCTTCGTCATCGGCCCCGACAAGAAAATCAAACTCATCCTCGTCTACCCGATGACCACCGGGCGGAACTTCGACGAGGTGCTGCGGGTGATCGACTCACTGCAGCTGACCGCCAAGAACAAAGTGGCGACGCCGGCGCAGTGGAAAAAAGGCGACGACGTGATCATCTCCGGCTCGGTCAAAGAGGACGAGGCGAAAGAGCTGTTCCCGGAGGGCTGGGAGTCGCCGAAGCCGTACATCCGGATCGTCCACGACCCGAGCGCCGCGTAGCCGGCACCGGGTTCGCGCTCGGCTGCGGCGGCTGCGCAGTCGGGCGCGCCCGGCGCTCGCCTGCCGGAGCAGCTGTTCGAGCTGCCCCGGCAGGCGGTCGCCGATCGCGCCGAGGACCTCGTCGCGGCGGCGCCGATCGCCGCCTCCGCGGCGGCCCCAGGCGCTCCTCGCCAGCTGGCGGTGCGTCCCGGGCGTCTTGTGGCGGCCCTGGCAGGTTGCCCGCTTGCCACGAGACGCCCGGGACGTGAGTGGTCCGCAGGGAAGGTGCAGGGTTTCGCCACGATCTCTGCCCTTCCGTCACGGTTCCGCGAGGAACGTCACGGGTCCACATCAAGCGGAGGGACGTTCGTGCACTTGTACCGCCCATAGGGGGTACAAGTGCACGGACGTCGTGGTGGCTGATGTGGAAGTGAGACGGGACCGTGACCTTCCGTGAGGTCTTCGTCGCCGAACCTGGGTCTTCGTCACGGGACCCGCGCCTTCGTGGCGGATCACGCGCTCCTTCCCGGCGCCACCCGCACGTCCACCCGGCGCACGTCATGAACCCTCCTCACTCCCCATGGACCCGGCCGTCCCGGCCACGGCCACAACCAGCCAGGCCGTGGACGGGACGGCCGGGCGCAACTCGGACGGCCACCACCCCCGGGCGCCGGCTTGCGCCGCCGTCGTCCCTCGAAATCAACCATCTACCCCGCGATTGGCGGCGGGGCGATTTTCGTCGTCGCCACCGAGTCGAGCAGCGCGCGGGCCTCGTCGGGGTCCTCGCCGGCGGCCTGCATGAGGTCGAAGGCGATCGCCCGCGTCTGGCCGAAGATCATCGTCGGCCAGAGCGAGTTGCGGACGTCGGCGGCGCCCGCCAGCTCGACCGCGTGCGAGGCGCGTTCGCGGACGTCGGCGCGGGCGCCTGAATCGCCGCGACCGACCGCGTCGAGCGCCCGCGTCGCCCTCGCCAGGTCCGCGACCCCTTCGGCGAGGCGCGGGTCGACGTGGGCGCCGCGGCGGATCGCGGTGGTGGCGGCGCGGGCGAGGACGCGGGCGTCGCGGACGGCGTAGTCGATCTGCGGCGCCGCGTCGGCCTGCGGATCGAGCGCCTCGAGCAGGACGCGGCGGCGCGGCGAGAAGGCGACGGTCTCGCCGGCTTCGGTGACCGCGTCGTAGAGGACGTCGACCCCTGCGTCGAGCCTGCGCGACCCCGCGAGCGCCGCTTCGGCGGCCTTGAGGTCGCCCTTGGTGAGGGCGGCGGCGACGTCCTCGAGCGTCGCGGCGAGGTCGGCGAGGGCGCCGCGTCGCGCCTCGGCGACCGCGGCGAAGGGGTCGTGGAAGGAGAAGGCGAGGCCGAAGGCGATCGCCACGCCGCCGCCGACGCAGGCGTCGAGGAAGCGGTTGATCTCGGCGCCTTGGCCGGGCAGGGTCATGATCAGCAGCGCCGAGACGGCGGCCTGGTTGATCAGCACCTGACTCCCGTTGAGGAGCAGCGACACCGACATCACCAGGGCGACGAGGACGGTGACCTGGACCGCGCCGACGCCGATCAGGTAGACGAGCGCGGCGGCGATGCCGATGCCGACCGCGACGCCGATCGAGAGCTCGACCGCGCGCCGGCGCGGCTGGCCGCGCGAGAGGCCGAGCGAGATGACGGCGGCCGCGGGGGCGAAGAACGGCTGCGGCTGGCCGACGATGAGGCGGGCGAGGAGCCAGGCGACACCGGCCGCGAGCGCCGACTGGACGATCGCGAGCCAGGCGTTCGACAGCTGCTCGAAGCGCAGCCGCGTGGCGCCGCGGACGCGTTGCTCGAGGGCCCAGTCGCGGGTCGGCATCGGGGCGAATGTACCCGGGCCGGCGGGCGGGGGCGGGGGCCGCGGCTAGGGTGCGCGGGTGCGTTCGTTCGCCGCCGTCCTCTTCCTCGCGCTGGCGGTGCCCGCTGCCGCGGGGGCGGCGCCGGGCGTCGATCCGAACGGGATGCGCGGTCTCGGCGGGGCCACGCAGGTGATCGAGATCTCCTCGCACGGGATGACGACGACCCACGCGACGGCGCGCACCTACCGCAAGGCGGGGGAGCGCTGGCGGGTCGTCCACAAGGCGATGCCGGCGCGGCTCGGCTGGGCCGGCCTCTCGCCCGCGCGGACGCGGGTGGCGGGCGACGGGACGACGCCGATCGGCGACTATGGCTTCGCCTTCGACTTCGGCTCGCGCGCCGACCCCGGCGTCGAGGGCTTCGAATGGCGGCACCTGCGCCGTGGCGATTGCTGGGCGGGGACCCGCGCCGCCTACAACCGCTGGGTCGAACGCCGTCCCTGCGCGCCGGGGGACGAGGACCTCTGGCTCAACGCCGGCCGCGGCTACCGCTACGCCGCGGTGATCGACTTCAACTACGCGCACCCGATCTTCGGTCGCGGCTCGGGGATCTTCCTCCACGTCGGCACGGGCGGGCCGACCGAAGGCTGCGTGTCACTGCCCGAACGGGATCTGCTCGGCGTCCTCCGCTGGATGCGCCC
>DASZUH010000413.1:0-6274 GCA_035547715.1 Solirubrobacterales bacterium | reverse complement strand
ACCCTCCTGAACGCCGGCAAACCGCACCGCGGCCGCGGGCGTAAGCGCCGCTGAGGCGCGGCGCGGGCGTCGGGGTCGGGCCTCGTGGTTCGTGGGCGGGACGTGGGGGTTCCGTGGGGAAGCGGCCACAGGGACGGGAGGAGGTGCGGGCTTCCGTGACGGTGCCGCCCGGTTCGTCACGGGTCCACATCGGGCGGAGGGACGTCCGTGCACTTGTGCCCCCTATGGGCGGTACAAGTGCACGAACGTCGTGGGCGTGATGTGGAAGTGGGACGGGACGGTGACCTTCCATGGGTCTTCGTCACGGAAACCTGCGCCGAGACCGCCTTCCCCGGCAGGCGGTCCGCACCCGGGCGACGCATGAGGAAGCGAGGCGGGACCGTGACCTTCCATGGGCCTTCGTCACGGACCACGTACGCCCGGGCTCTTCCGGGCACGGGGACGCGACGAACCCACCCTCCCGTCACGGTCCCGTGCAAACGCCATGTTGATGGGCCGAAAAGCGCTCTATATCAGCGCTTTTCGGCCCATCAACATGGGGGTGTCACGGACTGCGGGCGTTCGTGACGGATCACGCGCCTCTCTACCCGCGGGACGCACGGACCCGTGACCTCTCCCCGCAGACCCGGCCGTCCCGGCCACGGCCACAGCCCGCCCGGGTCGTGGACGGGACGGCCGCGTCCTTTTCGCGAGCCGCCGTCCCTAACCCTGCAGGGCTTCCAACCGCTCGAGGATCTCGGGGACGTGGGTCAGGTAGGCGCCGTAGTCGAAGACCCGGTCGAGGTCCAGTTGCGGGGCGGCCGCGCCGAGGAGGTCGCGGAACTCGGTGCCGGTGTCCCAGGCCTTCTGGGCGTTCTCCTGGACCACGCGGTAGGCGTCGTCGCGGGTCATGCCGGACTCGACCAGGGCGGTCAGGGCGCGCTGGCTGAAGAGGGCGCCGTGGGTGAGGTTGAGGTTGGCGAGCATCCGCTCGCGGTGCAGGGTCATGCCTTGGGCGACGCTCTCGGCGAGGCCGTGCATGTAGTCGAGCAGGATCGTCGCGTCGGGGAGGATCACGCGCTCGGCGCCGGAGTGGGAGATGTCGCGCTCGTGCCAGAGGGCGACGTCCTCGAAGCCGGTCTGGGCGTAGCCGCGCAGCACGCGGGCGAGGCCGGTGATCCGCTCGGTGCGGATCGGGTTGCGCTTGTGGGGCATCGCCGAGGAGCCCTTCTGGCCCGCCCGGAACGGCTCCTCCACCTCGCGCACCTCGGTTTTCTGCAGGTTGCGCACCTCGGTGGCGAAGCGCTCGAGGCCGGCCCCGGCGAGCGCGATCGTCGCCGTCAGCTCGGCGTGGCGGTCGCGCGGGATCACCTGCGTGGCGACCGGCTCGATCCGTAGGCCGAGCTTCTCCATCACCCGCGCCTCGACCGCCGGCGGCACCGAGGCATAGGTCCCGACCGCGCCGGAGAGCTTGCCGTAGCGGAGCTGGTCGAAGGCCGCTTCGAGGCGCTCCACGTTGCGGTGCGCCTCGAAGGCGAAGCCCGCCAGCCGCAGCCCGAACGTGGTCGGCTCGGCGTGCACCCCGTGGGTGCGGCCGACGCAGAGCGTGTCGCGCTCCGCCAGCGCCCGCGCGATCAGCGCGTCGCGGTAGGCCTTCGCCCCGGTGACGAGGATCTCGCCGGCCGCCTGCAGCTGCAGCGCCAGCGCCGTGTCGAGGACGTCGGAGGAGGTCAGCCCGTAGTGGATCCAGCGGGCGCCCTCGTCGCCGACCGAGGCGGCGACGACGTCGACGAACGCCGCCACGTCGTGGTCGGTGATCTTCTCCCGCTCGTCGACCGCCTCGACCGTGAAGGCGGCCCGATTACGCGCGGCGGCGGCGACCTCGGCCGGAACGACGCCCTCCTCGGCCCACGCATCGGTGGCGGCGAGCTCGACCCGGAGCCACGTCTCCAGCTTCGACTGCTGGGTCCAGACGGCGCCGATCTCGGGGCGGGTGTAGCGGGGGATCATCGCTGTCCCAGTATGGGGGAGGGGGAGCGGCGGCGGCTGCTAGGCGTTGATGATCCGCGCCGCCAGCACGCCGGCGTTTTTCGCCCCGTCGATGGCGACGCAGGCGACCGGGATCCCGGGCGGCATCTGCACCGCGGAGAGCAGCGCGTCGAGGCCGCCGAGGCTCTTGCCGAGGATCGGCACGCCGATCACCGGCAGATCGGTGTGGGCGGCGGCGACGCCGGGCAGCGCCGCGCTCATCCCGGCGCCCGCGATGATCACCTTCAGCCCCCGCGCCCGCGCGGTCGTGCAGAACTCGCGCACCTTCTCCGGATCGCGGTGGGCGCTCATCACGTGGGTTTCCGACCTGATGCCCTGTTCGCCGAGGTATTTCTCCGCCGGCAGCATCTTCTCCATGTCGTTGTTCGACCCCATGATGATGCCGACGAGCGGGCCGGCCGGCCGGGCGAACTCCTCCTCGATCTGCTCGATCTGCGCCTCGGTCTGCGTGTCGGCGGTGATGTCGCTCATTTGATTGCGGCTTCCTCTCGGGATGGTTCGGGCAAGGACGTTTCAGGGACCGGACACTCGGGCGACGGCGCGCGCGGCGATGTCGCTGCGGACCTGCATTCCCGCAAACGAGATCCGACCAACCGCATCGTACGCACGATCCCGGGCCGTGGCCGGGTCGGGGCCGAGCCCGGTCACGTTCAGCACGCGGCCGCCGGCGGTGACGATCTCGCCGTCGCGGGCGGCGGTGCCGGCGTGCGTCACCTCGGCGATCGCCGCCGCCTCGGCGAGCCCGCTGATCACGTCGCCCTTCGAGGAGCTCTCAGGGTAGCCGGCCGAGGCGAGCACCACGGTCACCGCCCAGTCGTCGTCGAAGTCGGCGCTCATCCCGGCGAGCCCGCCCGGCTCGCGCGCGGCGCGGAAGAGGTCGACGAGATCGGAGCCGAGGCGCGGCAGCACCGCCTGCGTCTCGGGATCGCCGAAGCGGACGTTGAACTCGATCACCTTCGGCCCGTCGGCGCAGATCATCAGTCCGGCGTAGAGGATCCCGTGGAAGGGGGTGCCGCGCGCGGCCATCGCCGCGACCACCGGCCGGTGGACCTTGGCGACGATCTCCTCGACCTCGGCCGCGCCGAACCCCGGCACCGGCGAGTAGCTGCCCATGCCGCCGGTGTTCGGCCCCTCGTCGCCGTCGAAGATCCGCTTGTAGTCCTGGGCGGGGGAGAGGGGGACGACGTTCTCGCCGTCGCAGAGCGCCAGCAGCGAGAGCTCTTCGCCCTCGAGGAACTCCTCCATCACCACCGCCGTGGCGCCGAAGCGGCGCTCGGTGAAGTAGACGTCGAGCGCCGCCCGCGCCTCGCCCTCGTCGGCGGGGAGGATCACGCCCTTGCCCGCGGCGAGGCCGTCGGCCTTCAGCACGGTCGGGTAGCCGGTCCCGGCGAGCGCGGCGACCGCCTCCTCCCGGCTGCGCAGGAGGACGTGGGACGCGGTCGGCACCCCGGCCTCCTGCATCAGCTCCTTGGCGAACGCCTTCGAGCCCTCCAGCTCGGCCGCCGCCCGGGTCGGGCCGAAGGCGGGTACGCCGGCCGCCTCGAGCGCGTCGACGACCCCGGCCACCAGGGCGGCCTCGGGGCCGATCACGGCCAGGTCGACGCCCCGCTCGACGGCGAGGGCGACGATCGCCCCGACGTCGTCCGCGGCGACCTCGGGGAAGCACTCGGCGTCGGCCGCGATCCCGGCGTTGCCCGGCGCGCAGAGCAGCTCCGGCGCCGCCGCCGAGCGCGCCAGCGCCCGCACGATCGCGTGCTCGCGGCCGCCGCCGCCGACTACGAGGACCTTCAAGCCGAGAGGTCCGAGGCGGGCATCGCGGTCAGCGTGCGGCTGGTCATCGTGCCGCGCGACCCGAGCTCCACGGAGATCTTCGCCATCGTCTGCTCGTCGGGAGCCTCGATCACCGTGACGAAGTCGTAATCGCCGAGCGTCGCGTACTGGGTGACCACCTTGCCGCCCATCTGCTCGACCTCCTTGTTGACCTCGGTGACCCGGCCCGGGTTGTTCTTCAGGGTCCGCAGGCCCTCGGCGGTCAGGTTCGTGAGCATCAGGTAGGTCGGCATGGCTCCTCCTCCCGAGGATAGTGGTCCTTCGCCCGGGCGGCTAGTACCCGGCCGGGTGGCGGACGACGAAGCCCGCCGGGTAGGGCGGTTCGGCGTGCCAGCGCGGGCCGGTGCCGTTCGCGTCGCCGACCGTGTCCCAGCGTAGGCCGGCGATCACCATGTAGGTGTGTTCGGCGTTGGCATAGATCGTGATCCACTTGCCGGGCCCGGGTTCGCCGTAGCTCGCCAGCGCGCCTGAGGTGAGCGGCGTGTCCAGCAGCCCGGCACCGTAGAGGGCGAAGCTGACCGCGCCCGAGCAGTCGTAGCCGTAGGAGTAGAAGCCGGCGTGACCGCCGCCCCACACGTAAGGGGTGGTGGCGATCGAGTTGGCGGCGGCGATCGCGGCCTTGACCGCGGGCGGCGCGCTCGCGGGCGCGGCGGCGAGGCCGTTCGGCTGGATCACCGCTTCGGCACCGGCGACGGTGGTTTCGGCGGCGAGCGGGGCGACCCGCCAGTCGACGTAGGAGGTCTTGCAGCCGCCTTCGATTTCTTCGGCCTCCGAGAGGACCTCTTCGACGTACCAGGCGGCCTGGTTGTGGGCGAAGACGCCGGCTTCGAGCGAGCCCTTCGACCAGATCTCGCGGGCGAGGGTGAGGGCGGAGTCGAAGATGTCGGCGTGGCGGATGTGGCCGTCGTCGTCGCCATCGACGCGGAACTGCCTCCACTCGCTCGCTTCCAGGCCCAACGGCCCGGTTTCTTCCAGCTGCGCCTTCGTCATCCCGCGGCCGAAGTTCGACTCGAGGCGGGCGATCGCGGCGAGCGCCCAGACGCCGCGCCTGCCCAGTTCGTAGCGGGCGGCGGCCTCCTCGAACGCTTCCAGGTATTCGGCCGGGATCTGTTTTTTCCAGCCCGGCGCCACCTGGCACCTGAGCACTTCGATCCGCGGCGTCAGGCCGGCGGCGGTGAAGGAGGTGTCGCCGACTTCGGCGGCGTAGCAACCGGCGTCGGCGAGGACCTCGGAGACGTACCAGTCGGCGTGGTTGTAGGCGTAGATCGCGCCATAGGTGTCGGCGGGCATGCCGGCGGCGGCGAGGTAACGGGCGGCGGCGAAGATCGCGTCTTCGGGGTTGTTCGGGTCGGCGACCCCGTCGCCGTTGGCGTCGACGCCGTAGGTCTCCCAGGTCGAGGGCATGAACTGCATCCAGCCCTCGGCGCCGGCCGAGGAGGGGCCGAGGTTGGTGCCGAAGCCGGTCTCGACCGCGTTGATCCCGGCGAGGACGGCGGCGCCCTGCGAGCCGAGCCCGTACCGGGCCGAGGCGCGCTGGTAGATCGGGACGAGCTGCTGCGGGACGGCGGCGGCGGCGCAGGCGGAGGCGCTGAGCGCCGGGACCTGCAGGACCGGCGCCGCCTTGTCGCCCTTTTCGGCGGCGACCCGTTCGGCCGCTTCGTCGGCTTCGGCTTCCGATTCGGCCGCTTCGAGTTCTTCTTCCGCCGGGGTCGGCACTTCTTCGGCGGTGGTCCCGCCGCTCGCCGGGGGCAGCTTCGGATGGCGGACCGCTTCCGGGGCGAGCGGCGAGTTTTCGACCACGCCTTCGGGGGCGGCGGCGGTCGAGCCGGTTCCGCCTTCCTTGGCTTCCGGCGCCGGGGCTTCCAGGCTTTCGCCGCGGACGGGATCGCCGTTTTCCGCGCCGGCGGCGGCGCCGATCGGCAGGGCGAGGGCCGCGGTGAGGGTGGCGGCCACGGCGAGCGCGCGGAGCTTGCGGGGGAGCGGGCGCATCAGCCGAGAACGTTGGTGACTTGCCACTTCTTGCCGACGCCCCGTTCGAGCTCGAGGCGCAGCTCGCTGGTCACGCCGACCCGCAGCAGCGAGACGCTGACCGGGTAGACGCCACGCTTCGACGGCCCGGCGACGACGTTGACCACCTTCGCCCGCGGCACCTTGACCGCGGCGGGTTGGCGCGGCGGCCGATGCAGGAGGGCACGGGACAGCTGTTTGGTCGAGGTGTGACGGAACCGGCTGCGGACCTTGCCGTCGATGCCGCCGACCTCGTAGAGGACGAACGCCTCGGCGAAGCGGCGCGCCGTCTGCTTGGCGGCCCGCGGGGCCGGCGGGCCGACGACGCCGGAGCCTTCGTCGCCCTTTTCGGCGAGCCCGACCCCGCCGTTGCCTGCCTCCGCGAACGTTTCCGTCTGCTGGTTGGCCG
>DASZUH010000412.1:0-1691 GCA_035547715.1 Solirubrobacterales bacterium | reverse complement strand
GCCGACTACCTGCGCGGCCGTCCGACGCCGACCTTCGCATGAGGCACCCGTGCCGGTAGCGGCGCCGCGGGCGCTCGCCTTCGAGACGCTCCGCCAGACCTTCGAGCACGGCGCCCACACCGAGCTCGCCTTCCGCGCCGGGGCCGAGCGGCTCGGGCTGGTGGGACGCGACCGGGCGCAGGCGCAGCGGCTCGCCTACGGGTCGGTGCAGCGGCGGGGGACTGCCGACGCGGCGATCGAACGGCTCTCCGGGCGGGCGATCCGGCTGCTCGACCCGCCGGTGGCGGCGGCGCTGCGGCTCGGCCTCTACGAGCTGCTCTTCGCCGACGCGACCCCCGACCACGCCGCCGTCGACCAGGCGGTCGAGTTGGTGAAGATCGCCAAGGCCGGGCACGCCGCCGGCTTCGTCAACGCGATCCTGCGACGGGCGGCGCGCGAGCGGGGGGAGCTGACGGAGTCGCTGCTCGGCGACGACGCGACCCCCGAGGCGGCCGCAACGGCGCACTCGGCGCCGCTCTGGCTGGCGCGGATGTGGTGGGAGGAGCTCGGCGCCGAGGCGACGCGGGCGCTCCTCGCCGCCTGCAACGAGCCCGCCGAGGTGGCGATGCGGGCGCGCGACGCCGCGGCGCGCGCCGACCTCGTCGCGCGGCTGCGGGGCGAGGGCGTCGACGTCTCCCCGGCGGGCGGCGGGCGGCCGCTCGCGGTGCCGGAGGTGATGGTCTTCGCGGGGCGCGTCGGCGACTCGGTTCCGCGCCTGGTCGAGGAGGGGATGCTGACGCCGCAGAGCCGCGGCTCCGCGGCCGTGGTCGAGGTGCTGGCGCCGCGGGCGGGGGAGACGGTGCTCGACCTCTGCGCCGGGCCGGGGATCAAGACGGGCCAGATCGCGGCGCGCATGTCGGATCGGGGCGAGGTCGTCTCGGTCGAGCTCGACGAGAGGCGCGCCGCCGAGATCGCCGCGCAGGCGACCCGGCTCGACCTCCACAGCGTCTCGGTCTTCGAGGGCGACGTCACCGAGCTGCCGCTGCCGGAGGGCTTCGACCGGATCCTCCTCGACGCGCCCTGCTCGGACCTCGGCACGCTGGCCTCGCGGCCCGACGCGCGCTGGCGCAAATCGCCGCGGACGATCGAGCGGGTCGCGGCGGTGCAGGAGGTGGCGCTCCGCAACGCGGCGAGGCTGCTGCGCCCGGGCGGGACGCTCGTCTACTCGACCTGCACGATCTCGCGGCGGGAGAACGAGGACCGCGTCGCGGCGCTGCTCGAGGCGAGCGCCGCCGGCCAGGTGCCGCCGCTCGAGCTCGACGATCTCGGCGCCTTGGCGCCGGGGCTCGCGTCGCCGCACGAGCCGCGCACGCTGCAGCTGCGCCCCGATCGCGACCGCACGACCGGCTTCTTCATCAGCCGCCTCACGCGCAAGGCTGATTGACGGCTCAGTCAACGCCCGCCGAGCCGCCGACCGCCCGACCCGCCATGATTAGACAGATGTCCGAGCCCGGTTACGGCATCAGCAGCGTCCTCGACCGCGCCCCCTGCCCGAACTGCGGCGAGCCCTGGCTGCGCCCGACCCAGCTTCCCGGCCGCCTGCGCTGCGTCAACTGCCTCAGCCGCTTCGAACTCGTCTCCCAGTGCCCCGAGTGCGGCGAACACCAGACGATCGCCCGCATGACCCACACGGCAGACATGGAATGCCAGAC
>DASZUH010000411.1:0-5230 GCA_035547715.1 Solirubrobacterales bacterium | reverse complement strand
CCGATCGGCACGACGCTCGGCGGCAGACGGCGCGGGTAGTCGAGCGGGGTGGCGGTGAAGTAGAGGGTCAGCGGCGCGCGATGGTGGAATTCGGCGGCGCGGTCCAGCGGCGCCAGCCCGGCCGCGCGCCGCCCGGCGTTGACGGCAGGCAGGCGGTGGTGCTGGTCGAAGTGGTCGGCGACGGCGCCGAGCGCGCGGTCGCGGGCGTGGCCGCGCGTCCCGCCCCGCGGCCGCAGCCCGAGCCCGAACGGCGTCCCGTCGGCCGCCGCCTCTTCGATGAACGAGGGTTGCGAGACGGCCCAGGCCAACCCCTCGCGCTCGGCCACGGCCTTGGCGCCGAAGGTGGTCGAGTCGACGAGGACGAGGTCGGGGGCGACGGCGGCGAGCGCCGCCTCGAAGTCGGGGACCTCGTGCCTGGCGCGGCGCCGCAGGGTGCGGAAGGAGCGGGCGCCCGAGGTGAGCTGGACGCGCGCCTCGTGGTCATCGTGGGCGACCGCCTCGATCGCCGCCGCGATCGGCTCCGCCGCGATGCCCGCGGCGCGGACGTTCTCGACCCCGGCGGCGAGGGTGCGGACGTGGACCTCGGCGCCGCGCCGGCGCAGCTCCAGCAGCGGTCCCATCATCGGCGTCAGGTGGCCGCGGGCGGGCGAGGTGTAGGCGAGGACCTTCACGCGGCGCCCTTCGCGCCGCGCGACGACGAGGCACCGCCGCCGCGCTCCCGCACTCCCCGCGCCGCCTCGACCAGCGCCAGCATCGCCGCCTCGGTCGCCTCGCGGCCGAGGCCTTCGCGGCGGCGCAGCAGGTGCCAGACGTAGACGTCGGTGGCGGTGGCGAGGGCCGCGCGCCTCGCCTTGCGCGCCCCCTGCGGCAGCCCCGCGAGGTCGAGAGCGAAGACCGTCTCGACCCACTCGAGGTGGGTCTCGACGCCGCGTTCGACGACCCGCCGCACGAACGGCAGCCGCTCCGCCGGCGCCAGCCAGCGCATCACTTCGTCGCCCATCGCCTCGTAGTGGGTCACGATCGCGCGCACCGCGCCGGTGACGTCGCCCGGCTCGGCGTGCCGGGTCACCGCCGCCTGCGCGACGCCGGCCGCGATCGCCTCCTCCAGCAGGCCCTCCTTGGAGCCGAACTGGCGCAGCACGGTGCGCGTGCTGACCCCGGCGCGCGCGGCGAGTCGCTCCAGGGAGGGATCGAGCTGCGGGTCCTCGCGGAAGAGCTCCTGGGCGGCGGCGAGGATCGCCGCCCGCGTCCGCCCGGTCGCGTCGGCCCGGCGGGTCTGCCGATAGGTCCGCGTCGCCATTTCGCGTCACTATACGTGACGCGAAATGTCAGGTCCAGGCCGCGGGGCGCGCCTCGCTCGCCGTGGCCGCCTTCGGCATCGCGCGGTGCTCCGCCACCTGGGCGTCGCGGACCGCCCACCGCAGCCGCTCGACCAACCGGGCGCCGGCGGCGAGGGTGGCGACCGAAGCTGGGACCGAAGTGAAGCGGCGGTAAAAAACCGCGGCAGATCCGTCGCTCAGAGGACGCGGCGGGCGAGCCCGATCACCAGCAGGATGAGGATGATCACGATGAGGATCCAGACGATGGTCACGGCAATACCTCCTTCGGTCGGGGGTCGTCGCGCGTCGCGACCGCGGCGCGGCCAAGGGTTCTCCTCGGAGGCAGGGTCGTACCCCGGCCCCAAGGGACCAAACAGGGCCGTCCTTCCAAACCGTGGGTGCCGCCGCCACCGGGCGGTCAGGTGCCGCCGCCTACCGGGCGGTCAGGTGTAGACCGGGCCGCCGCACTCGATCTGGGTGCCGTCGCCGCCCGCGTCTTCGACGTCCTTGCGGGCCCGTTCGACCGCGTCGTCGCAGTTGTCGGCCTGCACCCGCAGGTGATGGCGGCGTCGGTTGGTGCCTTCCTCGTCGGGCGCGCCCTGCACCCAGTAGACACCGTGCGCGGTCAACTCGTCGATCGTCGACTCGCTGAAGTGGGCGCGGACCGTGACGTTGAAGAGGGCCACCCCGGGATCCTATGCGGTGGCGGCGGCGTCGCCGTCGCCACCCGCCTGACCGGTCAGTCCGAGCTCCTCCGCGCGCGGTTCGAGCGCCGCGATCACCAGGGCCAGGTGCGCGTCGAAGTCCTCGCCCAGCTCCTCCGCGCCGAGCCGCATGTCCTCGCGGCTGACCGCGGCGGCGAAGCTCGGCTGCTTCATCTTCTTCTTCACCGATTTGGGCGTCATGCCGGCGATCCCGGTCGGCCGCACCAGCGCCACGGCGGCGACGAAGCCGCTCAGCTCGTCGACCGCGAAGAGGGTCTTCGAGAGGCGCGTCTCGCGCGGCACGCCGAGGTAGGGCGCGTGCCCGGCGACCGCGTCGATCAGCTCCGGCGGGTACCCGCGCTCCTCGAACAGCGCCAGCGCCACGCGCGGATGGCCGGTCTCGAGGTCCGGGTGCCTCTCGTAGTCGAGGTCGTGGAGGATGCCGGTCGCCGCCCACAGCTCCTCGTCCTCGCCGTAGCGCTCCGCGTAGGCACGCATCGCCGCTTCGACCCCGAGCACGTGCCGGCGCAGGGACTCGGACTCGGTCCACTCGCAGAACAGCTCCCAGGCTTCGTCGCGACTCGGTGCCGGCATCGGCCAGAGGCTAACGGTCGGCGGCCGTGCCGCCGCGCGAGGGGCCGCTGACCGCGAAGTTCGCCTCGTCCGTGCCGAGGGCATCGGTCGCGAGGTCGGGCCACGGCTCGCCGGGCACCGCCAGGTGGAACCCCTGGGCGAGCGGCACGTCGAGCGATTCGAGCGTCCGCCGCTCCTCCGGCCGCTCGATTCCCTCGGCGACGAGCAGGCTGCGGACGTGGCGCGAGTAGCCGGCGATCGCGCTCACCAGCGCGGCGCGGTCGGGGTCGGAATCGATGTCGACGACCAGCGAGCGGTCGAGCTTCAGGTAGTCGGGCAGCACCTCGATGATCTGCCGCAGCCCCGAGTAGCCGGCGCCGACGTCGTCGACGGCCAGCCGCGCGCCGCGCTCGCGCAGCCCGTCGCCGACCCGCAGCACCTCGCGCGTGTTGCCGACCAGCGTCTCCTCGGTGATCTCGACGATCAGCCCCTCGAGGCCTTCGCGCCGGCCCGCGGCGAAGCCGTCGAGCAGCTCGAAGGTCACCGGGTCCAGCAGCGCCGGGATCGAGAGGTTGACGGCGAGCCGGACGCCCGCGGGCCGCCGCTCGAAGAGCTCCAGCGCGGCGCGCATGCAGGCCCGCTCGAGCTCCTCGCGTTCTTCCAGCTCGTCGGCGATCGCGAACCAGTGGAGCGGGCTGTGGTCGGTGTGCCGGCGGCCGAAGCGGGCGAGCGCCTCGTAGGCGTGGACCCGGCCGTGGCGCAGGTCGACGATCGGCTGGACCATCATCTGCAGGCCGTCGCCGTCGATCAGCCGGGCGAGCGCGGCGCGGGTGCGGGCGATCTCCTCCTCGGTCGGCGGCGGCATCGGGCCGGGGGAGGCGGGTCGGAGGTCGACGGGGGCGCCGGCTTGCCGGCCGGCTTCGGCCCGATGGGCGACGCGGTCGGCGATTTCGCCGGCGAGCAGCAGGGTTTCGGCGTTCTCGGCGTCGTGGCGGGCCTGCCTGAGGAGGTGGCCGAGCTCCGTCGTGAGCCGGCCTGCGGTCAGCTGCAGGGCGAGCAGCGCCAGGCAGAAGCTCGCGTACTCGATGGTGAGTTCGCCGGTGCGGACGATCGGCAGCGCCAGCGCCACCAGCACGAGGACGCGGCCGGTCCGGTGGACGCGGCCGCCGCGCGCCATCACCCCGGCCGCCAGCGCGACCGTCCACAGCAGGGTGATCGCGGTCACCTGCTCGTTGCCGAGGCCGATGATCAGGATCGCCGCGAGCGCGGTGAGGGACTCCTCGACCTGGACCCAGACGATCCGCAGGTCGGCGAGCTGCAGGAGCGCGGTGAGGACGATGACGGCGAAGCCCGCGATGCCGAAGCCGGGCGTGGGCAGGAGGTCGGGGCGGTCGAGGATCAGTGCGATCCCGAAGAGGCCGATGGCCACGCGGCAGATCGAGGCGATATGGCGCGAGCGCTCGATCGGGTCGTCACGCTCGATTGCGAAAAGATTGAAATACATGGGTTTCCAGATCATTTTTCGACAAAACTGCTGCTCCACTTGAAATCCGTCTCCCGGACGGGATTTTGCGAGGATCTCGACGTGCCTACCCGCCCGACCGCTCCCATCGTCGCCACCGGCCTGATCGGCGGATTCGCGATCGCCCGCCACAGCGGCAGACGCGAGGTCGGCGGCCTCTTCTACGCCGCCTGCGGCGCCTGGTGCGCGCGCGAATGGTTCCGCCGTGGGGGTGCCAAACTGGCGCTGCCCCTGGGACTCACCTACGTCGCCGCCTTCGGCGGCTCCCACCCGTTGGCGAAAAAGGTCGGCGCCTGGCCCTCGGTCGGTCTCGTGACCGCGATCGCCGCCGGCGCGGCGGCGGCCGCGGCGGACCGGCCGTAGGCCGTGGGCGCCTGAAGCTGTCGCCCGGGGGTGGGTGGGCGGCCCGGAGGGTGGCGGCCGTCCGAGTTGCGCCCGGCCGTCCCGTCCACGGCCCTGGCAGGTTGTGGCCGTGGCCGGGACGGCCGGGTCCGTGGGGAGTGAGGAGGGTTCGAGACGTGGGGCGAGGGACGTGCGGGTCGCGCCGAGAGGCGTGCGCGTGTTGTGGGAAAGGAGCGCGTGATCTGCCACGAAGGCGCAGGTCCCGAGACGAAGGCCCACGGAACGTCACACCTCCTCCCGACCTCCCGGGACCCGGCCGTCAACCTGTCGTCTTTAGTCGCCCTGTGGGCTACTAAAGGCGACAGGTTGCGTCCCGCCCCCGGCGAAGGTGACCGAAGGCATGAGGAGCCGTGAAGAATCCGGCAGAAGGGTGACGGGAGCGTGGAGTTCCTCCCGTCCCCGTGACCTTCCCCGGGAAACACGCCCGTCGCCGGCCCCCGGCGCGCCCTCCGGGTGAGGGAAGCCATGAGGAACGGTGACGAACCGGGCGGGACCGTCACGGAAGCCCGCAATTCCTCCCGCCCCTGGGCCCCTTCCCACGGACCCCTCACGTCCCGGGCGTCTCGTGGCGGTCACAGCCTGCCCGGGCCGCCCCGAGACGCCCGGGACGCACCTCGGACGGCCGCCGCGGCCCCGGGCCGCGGGCCAGCCGCCCCGCCCTCAGCCGCCCGCGGCCGCGATCGCCTCCCGCGCCCCCGCTGCGACCCGGG
>DASZUH010000410.1:0-3468 GCA_035547715.1 Solirubrobacterales bacterium | reverse complement strand
CCGATGCGATGTCGGTGCTCGTCAACGGCGCGCTGCTGCAGAACATCGTCGGCGCGCCGAGTCCCAACACGGCGTTCTGGTCGATCGCGGTCGAGGTGCAGCTCTACGTCCTGCTGCCGGTCCTGCTGCTGATGATCAGGCAGCGCGGCGCGGTCGCGATGGTCGCCGTCGTGACGCTCCTCGTCGCGGTGGTCGGGATCGTCGGCCCGCACGTCGCCCGGTTGGACACGTTCGTGGTCGAGTCCCCGCCCGAGCTCCTGGCGCTGTTCGCGCTCGGCATCGCGAGCGCGGGCGTCGTCGTCGCGGGCGCGCGCAACCCGTGGCCGTGGCCGTGGCCGGCGCCCGCCGCGGCGGCGCCGGTCCTGGCGACGATCGCCTGGCAGGGCACGGCGTGGACGCTCGGCCGCCTGTACTGGGTCGACCTGGCCCTGGCGCCTGCGATCGCCTGCCTGCTGATCGGCCTCGCCACCGGTCGCCCGGCGTCGCTCCTGCGCCTACTGGAGGCGCGCCCGGTCCGGAGCCTCGGCGCCTCCTCCTACAGCCTCTACCTGACCCACGCGCCGATCATCGCGATCGTCTACGAGCTGATCGTCGCCCGTTGGCTCCACCAGGGGCCGACGGCCTTCCTCGTCTCGCTCGCGATCGTGGTCCCGCTGACGATCGCCTTCGCCCAGGCCTTCGCGTCGGTCTTCGAGCGCGGCTTCCGGCCGCGGCGCCGGGCCGCGGCGGTCGGCCGCGCGGTCCCGCGAAGTGAGGCGGTGCCGGGATGACGCACAAGTCGTTGGCCTGGGCTCGAGCCATCGGCCCCGTCGCGCTGCCGGTCGTGGTCCTCCCCGTCCTCGCCTGGCGCCTCGGCAGCGGCCCGTTCGTCGAAGGCGTGCGGTCGGTCGACGCCGGGGCGCCGGCCGCGGCGGCGGGCATCGGGGTGCTGACGACGGTCTGCTGCGCCTGGCGGTGGACGACGGTGGCCCGGGCGCTCGAGGTCGAGATCTCGCCGGCCGCGGCGGTGGCCGCCTACTACCGCTCGCTCTTCCTCAACGTGACGCTGCCGGGCGGCGTCGTCGGCGACGTCCACCGCGGGCTCAGCCACGGCCGCGACGCGGGCAAGGTCGGGCGCGCCCTCAGGGCGGTCGCCTGGGAGCGCTTCGCCGGCCAGGTCGTGCAGGTCCTCCTCACCGTGGTCGTCCTGCTCGCGCTGCCGTCGCCGGTCCAGGCGGCGATGCCGCTGGTGGCGCTCGCGCTCGTCGTCGCGGTGGTCGCGGTCGGGCTGGTGGCGAGGCTGCGGCCGGCCGGCGCCTCGGCGTGGGCGCGGGCGCGCGGCACCGTCGTCGCCGACGTCCGCGGCGTGCTGCTCACCCGGCGTGCGCGGCTCGGCATCGCCCTCGCCTCGGCGCTGATCGTCGCCGGCCACGCGGCCACCTTCCTGATCGCCGCGCGGACCGCCGGGACGACGGCGCCGCCGTCCCGGATGCTGCCGATAGCGTTGATCGCGATGATGGCGATGACGCTGCCGAACATCGGCGGCTGGGGCCCGCGCGAGGGTGTGACGGCATGGGCCTTCGCCGCCGCCGGCCTCGGTGCCGGGCAAGGCGTCACGACGTCGGTCGTCTACGGCGTCATGGCGATCGTCGCGGCCCTGCCGGGCGCGGCGGTCCTGCTCGTCGCCTGGTTCCGGTCGACGCGGCTTCCGGCGGGCGAGCGCGCCGAGAGCGCGCGCGAGCGCCCGGATCGGCCGCCACTCGGCGAGGGGGCGGCGCATGCCTGAGCGCCCCTACATCCTGCTGAGCTGCGCCCTGTCGATCGACGGTTACCTCGACAGCGCGGCGCCCCGACGGCTCGAGCTCTCCAACGACGGCGACTTCGACCGGGTCGACGAAGTGCGCGCCTCCTCCGACGCGATCCTGGTCGGCGCCGGCACCGTCCGGGTCGACAACCCGCGCTTGCTGGTGCGCTCGCCGGACCGCCGCGAGGAGCGGACGGCCCGCGGGCTGCCGCCGTCGCCGATCAAGGTCACGGTGACCGAGCGGGTGGAGCTCGACCCCGGCGCCGACTTCTTCACCGCGGGCGAGGCCGAGAAGCTCGTCTACTGCGCGAGCCCGAGCGTGACCGACGCCCGCTCGCGGCTGGGGACCGTGGCGACCGTCGTCGACGGCGGCCCGCGGGTCAAGATGCGCCGCCTCACCGAGGACCTCGGCGAGCGCGGCGTGCGTCGCCTGATGGTCGAGGGCGGCGGCAAGGTCCACACCCAGTTCCTGACCGACGACCTCGTCGACGAGCTGCAGCTGGTCGTCGCCCCCTTCTTCGTCGGCGACTCGCGGGCGACGCGCTTCGTCAGCGACGGTCATTTCCCCTGGAACCCCGACCGGCGCGCCCGGCTCGCCGAGGTCCGCCAGATCGGCGACGTGGTGCTGTTGCGCTACGCCCTCTCCTCCCGCTTCGAGATCGACTGACGGCGAGGATCCGGGCCGCGGCGGCCGTCCGAGATGCGTCCCGGGACACGGTCCCACCCGGTTCGTCACGGGTCCTCATGCCTTCGGTCACCTGGAGACGGGGCCGATGACGCCTACCGGACTTTGACCCCACCCTGGTGGGGTCAAAGTCCGGTAGGTGGATCTGCGCGATGAGGAAGTAGGGAGGGACCGTGACGTTCCATGGGTCTTCGTCACGGAACGCGCGTCCGCTCCTCGGGGGAGGACGAGGAGGTCGGCGTGGGCGACGGTGACGGCTAGCTCCCCGGCGCTCGCCTGCTCCAGGCGCCGGCGGGCGTAGGGCTCGCAGGGGTCGACCAGCTCGGGCTCCTGCTCGACGGCGGCGTCGACCCAGCCGGTGAACCACCCGGCGACCAGCGCCGCGTGGGCGGGACCGAGTCGCCAGGGGCTGGGCCGGACGAGGACCTCGGCGCCTTGGCGGCGGAAGGTCGCGACGGCGAAGTCGACGGCGTCGGGGCCGAGCAGCCTGCCGCGCTCCGCCGTGCGGCGCTGGTGGGAATCGAAGGCGGCGGCCACGCGGTGGTCGAGCGGGTCGGCGGGCGTGATCTTGACGCGACCGACGACCGAGAGGGTCAGCAGGACCGGGCACCCGGCCCCGGCGCAGAGGCCGGCCAGCCGCTCCATCTCCTCGCCGGTGAGCAGGTCGAGCAGCGCCGAGGCGGTGATCAGGCCCGCCCCGGCGAGGTCGCGCGGCCCCATCCGGGTGAGGTCGGTGCACCGCACCTCGACGGTGACGGGCGCGCCGTCCACGGCGTGCGCGGGGGCCTGCGCGACGGCGAGCGCCAGCAGGTCCGTATCGCGGTCGTGAAGGACCCAGTGCTGCGGCCCCGACAGCAGCGGCGCCAGCCAACGGCCCATCGAGCCGCTGCCGCAGCCGAGGTCGTGGATGACCCTGGGGCCGCCCGCGGGGAGCGCCCGCTCGAGGGCCTCCGCGAGCTCGCGCGAGCGGGCCTCGGCGTCCGCGGGCTCCCGCAGCGCG
>DASZUH010000409.1:0-2256 GCA_035547715.1 Solirubrobacterales bacterium | reverse complement strand
AGCTCGTCGAGGTGCTCGACGAGGCTGAGCTGGTCCTCATGGGAGACCGCCCGGACGCGGCGCGGCATCCCTTCGAACCTCAGGCTTTGGTGTCGGGGCCGGCCTCGACCTTGTCCGCTTCGACCCGGTGGGTCGTCGGCGGATCGACGTGCGTGGTGGTCGCCTCGGGGGCGCCGATGGCTTTCGCCGCCTCCTCCTGGGAATCGTCGTCACGGTGGTCGCCGGTGACCGAGTCTTTGAACTCGCGAATACCTTTGCCGAGGCTGTTGCCGAGCTCCGGCAGCCGTTTGGGACCGAAGACGATCAGCGCGATGACCAGCACGACGATGATCTCGAGGGGGCCGATGTTTCCGAGCATCTCGTGAATGGTAACGAGAAGGGACCGTCCGTGGATCAGCTGTAGCGCTGGACGACCCCGTCGGCGACCAACTCGAGCAGCCGGCGCCCTTCGGCATCGAAGCCGGTGGCCGCCAGGGTGCGCTTGCCGTCGGCGACGAGGTCGAGGGCCCGGGCCCGCACCGTCGCCAGCGCGCCGGTCGCGGCGATCCGTTCGCAGACCTCCTCGGCACCCGCCGCGTCGAGGCCGCGGAGGTCGATCTCGCGCAGCCCCGGGTCGCGCTCCGCGGCGGCGATCAACGGCAGGGTGACGGTGCCGTCGAGCAGGTCGGTGCCGCGCGCCTTGCCCGTCCGCTCGGGCGGGCCGGTGACGTCGAGGACATCGTCGAGCAGCTGGAACGCGAGCCCGACCTCGGTGCCGAAGCGCCGCAACTCGGGGTCGTCGTGACCGAGTGAGACGGCGCACTCGAAGAGCGCCGCGGTCTTCAGCCGGCAGCGCTCGAGGTATCGCTCCTCGGTGATCGCCAGGTCGAAGGCGTCCTGGCGCTGGGCGAGCTCGCCGCGCGCCAGCGCCACCGCGGCGTCGGCGAGCAGGAGCACGGCGCGCGCGTCGCCCGCTTCGCTCAGCAGCGCGAAGGCCCGCGAGAGCAGCAGGTCGCCGGTCGCCAGCGCGCGCGCCCGGCCCGAGGTGGCGGCCACGGTCGGGAGCCCGCGGCGCAGCGGCGCCTCGTCGAGCACGTCGTCGTGGACCAGCGTCGCCATGTGGACCAGCTCGATCGCGGTCGCCGCCCGTACCGCGGCCGCCCCGCCGGCCTCGCCCGCGCAGAGCAGGACCAGCATCGGCCGCAGCCGCTTGCCACCGGCCGCGAGCGTCGCCCCTGCGTCCTCGCCCAGCGGCCCGCCCCAGCCGGCGATCGCCTCGCGCAGCCGCTCCTCGACCTCGGCGAGGCGCGCCGGCAGCCAACGTTGGGAGGCGTCGAGGACCGCCGTCACCGGCGGCGGCACAGCGGAGCCGGGGGTCATCGGCGCCTATCCCTTGGCGCCGCTGTGGATGGCGATGATCCCGCCCGCGAGGACGGTGTAGCGGATCGCCGTGAAGCCGGCCCGGTCCATCTTCTCGGCCAGGCCGCGCGGCGAGGGGAAGCTGCGCACCGACTCGGGCAGGTAGCTGTAGGCCTCGGGCTCGTCGGAGAGCGCGCCGAGCAGCGGCACGACGCGGTCGAACCAGAGCGAGAAGAAAACCGAGAGCGGCGGCCGCGTCGGCTGGGTGATCTCGAGGATGACCAGGCGGCCGCCCGGCTTCAGCACCCGCGCCATCTCGCGCAGGCCGCGATCGAGGTCGGCCAGATTGCGGGCGCCGAAGCCGACCGTGACCGCGTCGAAGCGCTCCCCGTCGTAGGGCAGCTCGAGCGCGTCGGCCCACTCGAAGCGGACGCCGGCGATGCCGCGGTCGGCGGCCTTCTCCCGCGCCAGGTCGAGCATCGGCTCGGAGAAGTCGCAGCCAACCACGCGGCCCGCGGGAGCGACGCGACGCGCCAGCTCGAAGGCGAGGTCGCCCGTGCCGCAGCAGACGTCGAGCGCCGACTCACCCGGCCCGAGCCCGGTCCGCTCGGCCGCCCGTTCGCGCCAGCGATGGTGCAGCCCGGCGGTCATCACGCTGTTCAACGTGTCGTAGTGACCGGCGACCCGGTCGAACATCCGGTTGACCTGCCCGGCGAAGTCCGGAGAGGAGCGGTTGTCGTTGATCGTGTCCATGCGCCTACGGAGACGTTACCCGTCCGCCGCCGGCCTGCCGCGCCACCCGGCGCGGGATCAGTGGAGCGACGAGAGGAAGTCCGCCAACTCGTTCAGCTTCTTCGGCGGAAGTTCGCGGAACGAAGGCATGATGCTGGGGCCGATTTCGACCGAGCGGACGATCGC
>DASZUH010000408.1:0-7591 GCA_035547715.1 Solirubrobacterales bacterium | reverse complement strand
CATATATGGCTACAAGCGACGAACGCACGATGGCGACGCCCAAGGAAGACGGGAGGAAGCGTGACGTTCCATGGGTCTTCGTCACCGACCATGCGCCTTCGTGGCGGATCATGCGCTTCTTCCCGGCGACACACGCGCGTCCCCCCGGCGCACATCACGAACCCTTGCACCTCTCCCACGGACCGGCCGTCCCGGCCACGGCCACAACCTGCCAGGGCCGTGGACGGGACGGCCGGGCGCAACTCGGACGGCCGCCAACCCCGGGCCGGCCGCCCGCTCCGGGCGACAGCTTCAGCCGCTGCCGGTGCGTTCGCGCCGAGGAGGGTTGGACGGTTGATTCCGCGCGCAGGCGTGCCTGAAAAGGTCCCTCATCCGTACCTGGACGCAGGGTGATCTTTATGTTCAGGTGGGCTTGATTGCTACAACCGGGTCTGTTATGAATGACACCCTGTTGGCGCACGTGGGCCGACAGGGAGGCGGGGCCACTCAGACGGGGAAACCGCCTTGGGGTGGCAAAGGAGGACCTGGTGCTGAGCGGGATCGCGTTCGTCACGACCGTTCCCAAGCGCGCCGATGCGCAGTCGGCGCCGCCCCGCCTCGATTTCTTCTCGTCACGGGACCGGGGCCCCCGTGACGAGAAGCACATCGAACCGTCCGCCGGGCTCAGTCCCCGGCGGACGGTTCGACCGTGAAGCGGCGCTTCTCGTGGTCCCAGCCGGTCCCCGCGCAGAGGTCGTCGGGGGTCGTGTCGAGCGCCCCGCAGAGCTTCAGCAGCGTCGCGAAGCGCGGTTCGCGCCCGGCCCGCTCGAGCAGCGAGATCTCGGTCCGGTGCAACTCGGTCCGCTCGCCGAGCTCCTCCTGGGAGATCCCGACCGCCACCCGGCGACGGCGAAGGTTCTGCGCGAAACGCTCCTGCGGGGTCAATTCGATCGTCTCCGATGCCGATGCCTGATCCAGGTCACCCGCGCATCGTCGCGGCGCGCAGACAACCGTTCCACAGACAAAAGACCGCGCATACCCGAGAACACCGACGCGTCCGCTACCTTGAAGGCTCGAGTTCGAACGGGGTTATCTGAACTTTTACGTGAAAAGCGTTGAGCGAGGATGACCCATGTGTTACACCACCACGACCATGATCATGCGGCCCCCGGACGGGGCCGCGCCCAATCAAGCCGCTTCGGCGGTAGCCAAGGAGGAAGTTGAAAATGAGCAACGACACGCAGCATCTGGAGGGGCCTATCGGCCGGCGTACCAGTTCCTGCGCGACGGAACTCGTTTGCCGTGACTGTGGCTACCGCACCGAACTGGCCGAGCGGGCCTTCAAGTGCCCGGCCTGCGGCGAGGGCCTCGACATCGATTACGACTACGAGCGTGCCGCCCAGGTGATCGCCGAGCGTGGCATCGAGGGTCGCCCCTGGAACATCTGGCGCTTCGAGGAGCTGCTGCCGATCACGTCGGCGGACGCCCAGGCACGGGTCGGCCAGTTCGCCGGCAAGACGCCGCTGATCAAGGCCGACCGGCTCGGCGCCGAGCTCGGCCTGAAGAACCTGTACCTGAAGGATGACTCGACCAACCGTCCGTCGCTCTCCTACAAGGATCGCGTCGTCAGCATGTCGATTGCCCGCCTGCTGGAGCTGGGCAAAGACGAGGTCGGCTGCGTCTCGACCGGCAACGTCGGGACCGCGGTCGCGGCGCTCGCCGCCAAGGCCGGCGCCACCGCCTACGTCTTCTACCCGGGCAACATGGAGAAGGGGAAGGCGAAGGCCTGCCGCGCCCTCGGCGCCCAGGTCTGTCAGCTCGACGGCAACTACGACCAGGCCAACCGCGCCTGCCGTGAGCTCTCGCTGGCGAGCGGGATCGAGTTCGCCAACATCACCCTGCGCCCGTTCTACGCCGAGGGGGCGAAGACGATGGCCTTCGAGGTCGTCGAGGAGCTCGGCTGGCAGAGCCCCGACCACTTCGTCATCCCGGCTGCCGGCGGCACGCTCTCCTCGCGCGTCCACAAGGGGCTGAACGAGCTGGAGACGGTCGGCCTCGCCGAGACCGCGGGGACGCGGATCAACATCGCCCAGGCGGGCGGTTGCGACCCGATCGCCACGGCGATCCTCGAGGGCGGCGAGATCGCGCCGCAGACCCCGGACACCGCCGCCCACTCGCTGGCGATCGGCGCCCCGGGCGACGGCCCGCTGGGGGTCGACGCGGTGCGCAGCCGCGGCGGCTCGGCGGCGACGCCGACCGACCCCGAGATCTGGGAGGCGATCGACCTGCTCGGCGCCACCGAGGGCATCCTCACCGAGCCCGCCGGCGGCACCACGATCGCCTCGCTCGGCCAACTCGCCGCCCAGGGCAGGATCGCCCCGGACGAGACGGTCGTCGCGGTGATCTCCGGCAACGGCCTGAAGACGATCCAGGACCACCCGGACAAGGCCTGGCCGGAAATGGTCGCCTGCAACCTCGAGGCGATGGGCGAGCAGCTCGAGGCCTTCCGCCGCACCGCCGCGACGGTCGCCTGAGCCAAGGGGACCGGCGCGGCGAGGGCCCGGCGCGTGGCGGAGCCGCCTGAGGTAGAGGGCGTCCGCCACCGCCGGGTCGAGGCGCGCGGCCTGCGCTTCCACCTGGCCGAGGCGGGGGAGGGCGACGACGTCGTCCTCTGCCTGCACGGCTGGCCGCAGCATTGGTACGAGTGGCGCGACCTGCTGCCGCGGCTGGCGGCGGCAGGGCACCGGGCGATCGCGCTCGACCTGCGTGGCTTCGGCTGGAGCGACGCGCCCGCCGCGGGCTACGAGAAGGAGAACCTGGCGAGCGACGTGCTGGCGGTCCTCGACGCGCTGGGCCTCGAGCGGGTGAAGCTGGTCGGCCACGATTGGGGCGGCTGGATCGGCTTCCTGCTCTGCCTGCGGGCGCCGGAGCGCTTCTCGCGCTACCTGTCGCTGAACATCCTGACTCCCTGGCCGAACCGTCGCGCCTTGTTCCCGGAGCTGTGGCGCTTCACCTACCAGCCGATCGTCGCCTCGCCCGGCCTCGGCTACCGGCTCCACCGCAGCGGCCGGTTCGTCCCCCGCGTCCTCCTCGGCGCCTCGGTGGTCCGCGACCACCTCGACGACGCCACCCTGCACGCCTTCGCCGACAACCTCGCGGAGCCGGACCGTGCCCGCGCCTGCGTGCAGATGTACCGCGTGTTCCTGACCCGGGAGGTGCCGGAACTGCTGCGCGATCGCTACGCCCGCGAGCGCCTCGCCGTCCCGACCCTCCACCTCCACGGCACCGAGGACGCCGCCCTGCGCCCCCGCATGCTGGCCGGCTACCGGCGCCACGCCGACGACATGCGGGTCGAGCTCGTCCCCGGCTGCGGCCACTTCATCGCCGACGAGAAGCCCGACCTCGTCGCCGCGCGCGCGCTCGAGTTCTTCGGCCGGCAATCCGTCTAGCCGCCCGGGGTACCGCCCTATACTCGCTCGACCTTGCCGAGGAATCTCAAATCGGGCAATTTGCGGCTGTTTTTGCTGCCCTTGCTGCTCGGCGCGCTGCTGCTCGCGCTGCCGTCCGGGGCGACCGCGGCGGAAACCGGAACCATCGCCGGCAGGGTGACCGACGAAGGCGGCGAACCGATCGTCGAAGTCATGGTCTGCGCCGAGGTGGTCGGCAAGGAACGCTTCAAATGCGATTCGACCAGGCAGGACGGCACCTACGAACTCACCGGTCTGGCGGCGGGCGAATACAAGGTCGGGTTCTGGGCCGACGAAGGCAACTACGTGACCCAGTTCTTCGAACACAAGCTGACCTGGGAAGAAGCCGACGCCGTACCGCTCGCGCCGGGGGAAACGCGGACCATCGAAACCGTCCTCAAGCGCGGCGCCACGATCAGCGGCCGGGTCACCACCGCGGCCACGGGTGCCGCCGTCGCCGACGTGGAAGCGTGCGCGACCTTCGGCGTGCTCGAACGGTGTGCCAAGACCGACGCGGCCGGCGAATACACGATCGACGGTCTCGTCGAAGGCAATTGGACCGTCTACTTCTACGCCGGCCAGGCGGAAGGCAGCCTCTTGTCGCAGCCGTTCTCCGGCGGCACCTTCCTGGTCGGCGAAAAACAGGCGATGACGGGAGTCGACGCGCAGCTCGTCGCCGGTGGTCAGATCGCGGGCACCGTGCACCTCGCCTCGACCGGGGCGCCGGCGGGTGGTGTGCTGGTCTGCGCGACCGCCGCGACCTCGTCGGTTCCGCTCGCCTGCCTGCGGACGCCGAGCAGCGGCGCGTATCGCTTCACCGGGATCTGGGCGGGGTCGTTCAAGGTCGCCTTCTCACCCGAACTGAAGGATCTGTACGGCCCCGAACGGGTGGCCGAAGCGGAAGCGCTCGAACGCGAAGAAGCGGTTGCCGGGTTCTGGCCGGACGCCTATCCGACCCAGTGGTGGAGCGGCCAGACCACGTTCGACGCCGCGACCCCGATCGTGATCTCTCCGCCCGGGGTGGTCGGCGACATCGACGACTCCATCGGCCCTCCCGCCGTCGCGCCCGCGGCGCCCGGCACCGCGCCGGTCGTCAAGAAGTCGGTGCTGAAATGCAGACGTGGCTTCGTCAAGCGCAAGGTGCGCGGCAAGCAGCGCTGTCTGAAGCGGCACAAGGCGAGGCCGAAGCCGAGGCCGAGGCACCGCAAGGTGAAACCGAAGAGGCGTCCGGCGAGCTAGGGGCTCCCTTCGTGCGGTCCCTAGACTGCGGCGACGATGCGGGCGCTGGTCCAACGTTGCAGCCAGGCGGCGGTCGACGTCGAGGGGACGCGGGTCGCGCAGATCAAGGCCGGGATGGTCGTGCTGCTCGGGGTGAAGGTCGGCGACACCGAGGCCGAGTGCGACCGCCTCGCCGAGAAGGTCCTGGCGCTGCGGATCTTCGACGACGCCGAGGGGAGGATGAACGAGCCGCTCGGGCCGGAGCGGGAGATCCTCTGCGTCAGCCAGTTCACCCTCTACGGTGACACCCGCAAGGGGACCCGGCCGAGCTACATCCAGGCCGCGCGGCCGCAGGACGCCGAGCCGCTCTACGACCGCTTCTGCGAGAGGACCGGCGCCAAGAAGGGCGTTTTCGGTGCCTGTATGGGCGTGGCGCTGATCAACGACGGCCCGGTGACGGTCATGGTCGAGGTCGAGCGCCCGGAGGCGAAGTGAGCGGCGAGGAGACCGGCAAGGTCGAGGTGCGGCCGGGGCGGCAGGTCGCCTGGCGGGCGCTCGGCGACGGCCCGCCGCTCGTCCTCTTCAACGGCTACGCGGGCACCCGGCTCGACTGGGACCCGGCCTTTCTCGGCGCGCTCGCCGCCCACCACCGGGTGATCTGTCCCGACACCGCCGGGCTCGGCGACTCGCCGCTGCCCGCGGGTGAAGCGGTCGGCGGGGTGGAGGGGATGACGAGCGATGCGGTCGCCCTCCTCGACGGCCTCGGGGTAGAGCGCGCGGCGGTCGCGGGCTGGTCGATGGGCGGCTTCATCGTCCAGTCGTTGATCCGCGCGATCCCGGCGCGGATCGCGGCGGCGGCGCTGATCTCCACCCACACCGGCGGCCCCGACTGCATCGACGCCGCGCCGGGCGTCTTCGAGGTACTGATCGACCACTCCGGCACGCCGCGCGAGCAGGCGACCCGCTTCATCTCGCTGCTCTTCCCGCCCGAGCGCGCCGCCGAGGCCGACGCGCAGTTCGGCGACCTCATCGCCGCCGCCCGGGTCGAGCTCCCCGAGCCGGTCCTCTTCGAACAGGAGGACGCGATCGTCCGGTGGCACGGCCGGCCGGGCTCGCTGCCCCTGGCCGACCCGTCGCTCCCGACGGTCGTCGTCCACGGCGGCAAGGACACCCTCGTGCCGCCCGGCAACGCCGAGGTGCTGGCGCGCTTCCATCCCGGTGCCAGGGTCGAGATCCGCCCCGACTGCGCCCATGCGCCGATGGCCCAGGAGCCGGACGCGGTCGCCGCGGCGATCCTCGCCGTCACGGCCTGAGCGGCCTCGCGGCCGGCTCGGCCCCGTCCCTACGGCTTGCCCGGCGCGACGGTCCAGCCGATGACCAGGACGACGATCCCGAGCGCGCCGAGCACGAGCCCGGCGTACTGGAGGACGTTGGCGATCCGCGGGGTCTCGACCGCGGCGACCTCTTCGCCGCGCCGTTCGCGGACGTAGCGCTCGTCGCGCTGGTCTTCCTCGCGGCGCCGCTTGATCAGCGTCCCGACCAGCCCGGCGATCACGCCGATGATCAGCACGACGGCGCCGATCGCGTAGAAGCTGTGCGCGGAGTCGAGCGATTCATGGACCATCGCCGGCGACTCTAGCCGCCGGCGATGGTCGTCGCCGCCCGTCTACTTCTTGGTCGGCTTCTGCAGCACCGCGTCGATCGTCCGGTAGCCGGTGCAGTTGGCGTGGGACGTCGACAGTTCGCCCTGGAAGCGGCCGTGGAAGATGCTGCCGGTCAGGGTCGTCGTCCATTCTTCGGGCCCGCTGGTCTTGAAGACCCCGAAGACCGTGCCGTCGGGCGCGATCTTCGCGTTGCGCAGGTAGGCCGGCACTTCGAGCTTCACGTCCTGCGGCTTGGTCGGGCCTTTACAGGTCGTTTCCGCTTCGAGCTTCAGTCCGCGGAGCACCGTCCCGTTGCCCCGGACGCTGAATTCGATCGGCCATTCTTCCCGTTCTTTCTTGCTCGCGGCGAGGTAGCTGCCATCGTCGGCGGCGCTCGTCACGCGCTGCCTGGTCGGTTTGCGGACGACCTTGGCGACCGATTCGAGCCCCTGCGGCTGGGCGCCGCCGATGACCAGCGGCCGGAAGACGTGACGACCCGGCTGCCGGATCTTGAGGAAGAACGCGTTTTCGCCCTTGTCGCTGCCCGGCGCTTCCGCCACCGTCTTCCAGGCGCCGCCTTCCCATTCCTGCAGCTGCACGACCGCCCCGCCGAGTTCGGCTTCGTAGTAGAAGGCGACCTTGGTCAGGTAGCCCGCGAAGATCTGTTCGCGGAAGAGCAGTTCCGGTTCTTCGATGTTGGGATAGACCATGAACGAGCGCACCGGCCCGACTTCGATGCCGCCTTCGCCGAGTTCCGATTCACGGTAGACCTGCCAGTAGATCTTGCCTTCGTAGAGGGCCGCCGGGACCGGTTTGCTCGGCAATTCGATTTCCGAGCTGCACTGGCCGCCGGAGTTCTTGATCGCTTCCGATTCGCCTTCGCCGGCTTCGCCGAAGCCGGTGGTGGTGAGCTGGCCGAATTTGCCGATCGTCGCCGAGGTCGAGAAGTGGACGCCGTATTCTTCCGCGCCCCCGAGGACCGGCGGTCCGCGCACGATGATCGGTGGCAGGGCTTCTCCTTCCGATTCTTCGCCCCCTTCTTCTTCGCCTTCGCCCCCTTCGCCTTCTTCTTCGCCCCCTTCTTCCGCAGGTTCTTCGACTTCTTTTTCTTCGAGCACTTCGCCTTCTTCGAAGACGAAGGACGGGCAGGTGAAGGTGACCTTGAGGCCTTCGGCGCTCGCCTGGACGCCGGCGCCTTCGCCCGGCGTCAGCGGATCGATCGGCGGGCTGGTCGCCGGCGTCGCGCCGGCCGAGCCGACGGCGAGGACGAGGCCGACGACCGCG
>DASZUH010000407.1:0-6973 GCA_035547715.1 Solirubrobacterales bacterium | reverse complement strand
GGCAAAAAAAGAGGGCCGTCCCGAAGGACGGCCCTCTTGGGCTGGTGCAAGCAAACGTGCTCGTGACACCGTGGTCGGGCGGGACCAAGTCCGACCTCCACGCGCACGCCGGTGCCCGGGTTGGATTCCACCGGGCGCCCGAACCAGTGCGGCGCCTAGCGGCCCTGCACCTCCAGAGTCCCTTCAAGCATGTGACTCAAAATTAGGACCACCTCCTTTCTCTGGTCCGACGATTGAAGCACACGCCGTCGGCGGCCTCAAAAGCCGGCGATCGCACCTCCCTATGCTGCGCTCATGGACTTCGGTGAGTGGGGCGTCTGGACTTCCTTCGGGCGGATCGACGAGGACGAGGCGGGCGAGGCCGCGCGGATCGCCGCGGCGGCCGGCTACGGCACCTTCTGGCTCGGCGGGTCACCGCGCCTGGTCCAGGTGCGCCGCCTGCTCGAGGGCTCCGAGAAGCTCGTCGTCGGCACCTCGATCGTCAACATCTGGTCCTACGACCCGGAGGATCTGGCGCGCGAATTTCACGAACTCGAGGCCGACTTCCCGGGTCGCGTCTGCGTCGGCATCGGCGTCGGCCACCCGGAGGCGACCAGCGACTACAAACGGCCGCTGACGAACCTCGAGCGGTTCCTCGACGGGGTCGACGGCGCGCCCCGGCCGATCCCCGCCGACCGCCGCATCATCGCCGCGCTGGCGCCGAAGATGCTGGCGATGTGCGCGCGGCGCTCGCTCGGCACGATCCCCTACTTCACCTCGGTCGACCACACCCGCTGGGCGCGCGAGCAGATCGGCCCCGACGCGGTGCTGATCCCGGAGCTCGCCTGCGTCATCGACGAGGACGTCGAGCGCGCCCGCGCCACCGCCCGCGACTACGCGAAGCTCTACCTCGGCCTCAGCAACTACACGAACGCGCTGCTCGGGCACGGCTTCGAGCAGGCCGACCTCGAGGACGGCGGCTCCGACCGCCTGATCGACCACGTGGTCCCGCACGGCTCGACCGCCGACATCGCCGCCGCCGCCCGCGCCCACCGCGAGGCGGGCGCGAACCAGGTCTGCTTCCAGCCGCTCGGCGGCGAGGGCATCCCGGTCGCGGACTGGCAGGCGCTCGCCGCCGCCGTCGCCTGAGCGGCGCGCGGTACCGTTTCTCTCACAACTTCGCCGTCCACGCCGCACCAGGAGTCACCGATGCCCGAACTGAGGTCCCGCACCGTCACCCATGGCCGCAACATGGCCGGCGCCCGCGCGCTGCTGCGCGCCACCGGCGTCGCCCGCGAGGACTTCGGCAAGCCGATCGTCGCGATCGCCAACTCCTTCACCCAGTTCGTCCCCGGCCACACCCACTTGAAGCCGGTCGGCGAGGTCGTCGCCGCAGCGGTCCACGCGGCCGGCGGCGTGCCGCGCGAGTTCGACACGATCGCGGTCGACGACGGCATCGCGATGGGCCACGCCGGCATGCTCTACTCGCTGCCCTCGCGCGACCTGATCTCCGACTCGGTCGAGTACATGGTCAACGCCCACTGCGCCGACGCGCTGGTCTGCATCTCCAACTGCGACAAGATCACGCCGGGGATGCTGAACGCGGCGCTTCGCCTCGACATCCCGACCGTCTTCGTCTCCGGCGGCCCGATGGAGGGCGGCACCGCGGTGCTCGAGGACGGCACCGTGCGCAAGCGGGTCAACCTGATCTCGGCGATCGCCGACGCGGTCGCCACCGAGGTCTCCGACGACGACATCGCGCGGATCGAGGAGGCGGCCTGCCCGACCTGTGGCTCCTGCTCGGGGATGTTCACGGCCAACTCGATGAACTGCCTGACCGAGGCGCTGGGCGTCGCCCTGCCCGGCAACGGCACCACGCTCGCCACCCACACCGCCCGCAAGGAGCTCTACGAAGACGCGGGCCGGACCGTGGTCGCGCTCTGCACGCGCTACTACGACGAAGACGACGACAGCGTGCTGCCGCGGTCGATCGCGACCCGCGAGGCGTTCGAGAACGCGATGACGCTCGACATCGCGATGGGCGGCTCGACCAACACCGTGCTCCACCTGCTGGCCGCCGCCCAGGAGGCCGAGGTCGACTTCACGATGGCCGACATGGACGAGCTCTCGCGCCGCGTGCCCTGCATCTGCAAGGTGGCGCCGAGCGGCGACTATCTGGTCGAGGACGTCCACCGCGCGGGCGGCATCCCGGCGATCCTCGGCGAGTTGCGCCGCGGCGGGCTGCTGAACGAGGCCGTCCACACGGTCCACGCCGGCTCGCTCGACCAGTGGCTCGACGAGTGGGACGTGCGCGGCGGAGAGGCGAGCGACGAGGCGGTGGAGCTCTTCCACGCGGCCCCGGGCTGCGTGCGGTCCGCCACCGCCTTCTCGCAGTCGGAGCGCTGGGAGTCGCTCGACCTCGACGCCGCCGCGGGCTGCGTCCGCGACATCGCCCACGCCTACTCCGCCGACGGCGGCCTGGCGATCCTCCACGGCAACCTCGCCGAGCGCGGCTGCGTGGTGAAGACCGCGGGCGTCGACGAGTCGATCCTCACCTTCCACGGTCCGGCGGTCGTGCTCGAGTCCCAGGACGAGGCGGTCGAGGCGATCCTCGGCGGCCGCATCGCCGCGGGCGACGTGGTCGTGATCCGCTACGAGGGCCCGAAAGGCGGCCCGGGGATGCAGGAGATGCTCTACCCGACCAGCTATCTGAAGGGCCTCGGCCTCGGCAAGAAATGCGCCCTCCTCACCGACGGCCGCTTCAGCGGCGGCACCTCGGGCCTCTCGATCGGCCACGTCTCACCCGAGGCGGCGGCGGGCGGCGCGATCGCCCTGGTCGAGGACGGCGACACGGTCGCGATCGACATCCCCAACCGCTCGATCGAACTCTGTGTTGACGACGCGGTCCTCGAGGAGCGTCGCGAGGCCCTTCTCGCGGGCCGCGGCTACGCCCCGGCCTCCCGCGAGCGAGTCGTCTCCCCCGCCCTCCGCGCCTACGCCGCGATGGCGACCTCCGCCGACACCGGCGCCGTCCGCGACGTCACCGGCGTCGAGCGCGCGATCGCCGAGGCAGCGAAGCGCGGCGGCATCGAGACCCCGGCGTCGTAGCGAGGGGCGCCGGGCGGCGCCCTGAGCGGTGCTTCGCGGGCGGGGCGCCGTCCGTGGGCGGCCCCGGGGGCGGGGCGGCCGTCCGAGGTGCGTCCCGGGCGTCCCGTGGCGGCCCTGGCAGGTTGTGGCCGCCACGAGACGCCCGGGACGTGAGGGGTCCGTGGGGAAGGGGGCACAGGGACGGGAGGAGGTGCGGACTCCCGTCACGGTCCTGCCCGGTTCGTCACGGTTCCTCATGGGTTCCGTCACCTGGACCGGCCCGCGGAGGGCGCGGGCGACCGAACCGGCGCCATGGGTGGGTCAGGTCGACCGCGTGGCCGGGATCGCGGAGGAAGATGGGACGGACCGTGACGTTCCGGGCGTCTTCGTGACGGCATCCGCACCTCCGGGCCTTCCCGGGGCGGGCGGTCGGGGTCCGTCGGCCACCGACGGGCGATCCGTCACGGTTCCTCATGCCCTCGGTCACCTTTGCCCCGAGATCGGGAGGGTGCGTTCGTCGCTTGACCACCATAGGCGTACACGCGACGAACGCACCGGGGCGAGGTATGAAGAAGTGAGGAGGAACCGTGACGTTCCGGGCGTCTTCGTGACGGAAGGCGCGCTTCCTCACGGACCCTGCGCCCGTGGCGTCCCGACACTCATCCCACGGGGACATCCGGACCCTCGCACCTCTCCCCATGGACCCGGCCGTCCCGGCCACGGCCACAACCTGCCAGGGCCGTGGACGGGACGGCCGGGCGCAACTCGGACGGCCGCCGGCTCCGGGCGCCAGCTTCAGGCGCCCCATCCCGATCCAAGCCCCGTCCCGCCCAAACGACAACCGCCGCCCTGTCGGGCGGCGGAAACGTGCTGCTATTCCGTCGTTTTCGACGGGGCGCCGACTAAGCGGCGGCGGCGAGGCGGAGTTCGGCGGTCTCCGTCAGAGCGGTGATCGGCTCGACGTTTTCGGCCGGCGCGGCCTCACCGCGGGCGAGGCGGTAAAGCTCGACGACAGCGTCGCTCTGGCTGACACCGTGCCGCTCGGCAACGGGCTTGCCATCGGCGTAAAAGGTGAGGTTCCAGGTCTTCTGCATGATGCGTCTCTTCCGTGTGGCTTGCGCTTGTATACCAATGGTGCAGGGAGAAAGAACATGTGTTTGTGACCACGCTCACTCGGTGACGGCCGTCACATCCGTTTGGGCGTAAATTCCCGGCCGATGCTCGCCGCCCGCGCCGTCGCCGCGTCACTCGAGGACCCGCTCTCGGCCCTCGAGGTCGGGCAGGTCGATGAGCCGAACGTGCCCGAGGGCTGGGCGCTGGTCGAGATCAAGGCGGTTTCGCTGAACCACCACGACGTCTGGAGCCTCCGCGGCATCGGCCTGCCGGCGGAGCGCCTGCCGATGATCCTCGGCTGCGACGCCGCCGGCGTCGACGAAAAGGGCGACGAGGTGGTCGTCCACGCGGTGATCGCCGACCCCGACTTCCCCGGCGGCGAAATCGTCGACCCCGGCCGCACGCTGCTCTCCGAGCTCCACCCCGGCACGCTCGCCGAGCGGGTCGCGGTGCCGCGCCGCAACCTGGTGCCGAAGCCGGAGTCGCTCAGCTTCGAGGAGGCCTGCTGCCTACCGACCGCCTGGCTCACCGCCTACCGCATGCTCTTCGACCGCTCCGGCCTCCACCCCGGCCAGACGGTGCTGATCCAGGGCGCCGGCGGCGGCGTCGCCAGCGCCGCGATCCCGCTCGCCCGCGCCGCGGGCTTCCGCGTCTGGGCGACCAGCCGCGAGGAGCGCAAGCGCGACTTCGCGATCGAGTGCGGCGCCCACGCCGCCTTCGAGTCGGGCGAGCGCCTGCCGCAGAAAGTCGACGTCGTGATCGAGACCGTCGGCAAGGCGACCTGGGGGCACTCGCTGCGCTCGCTGAAGCCGGGCGGCCGGATCGTCGTCGCCGGCGCGACCAGCGGCATGGACCCCTCGGCCGAGCTGAACCGCGTCTTCTTCAAAGAGCTCGAGATCGTCGGCTCGACGATGGGCACCCTGGAGGAGCTCGGCCGCCTCGTCTCGATGCTCGACCTCACCGGGATCCGCCCGCGCATCGACAGGGTGCTGCCGCTGAGCGACGTCGCCGAGG
The DNA here is from genome assembly GCA_035547715.1 of Solirubrobacterales bacterium. GTDB lineage: Bacteria > Actinomycetota > Thermoleophilia > Solirubrobacterales > 70-9 > VAYN01. The sequence goes on along the minus strand of DASZUH010000407.1, from coordinate 1,780 downwards.
GCATCCGGGCGCTGGCCGAAGGCGACGTCCTCGGCAAGATCGTGATCAACCCGTAGCCGGCGGGTAGTGAGGACATATATATGAACATGAAGCGGAAGACTGCCCTGACCCTGACCCTCGCCGCGCTCCTCGCCTGCGCGCTCCTCCCCGCCGCCGCGAGCGCGGCGACCGGGCGAACCGTCGCGGTGACCGCGAAGGCGACGATCAAGGTCCCCAACGACACCGCGAGGATCGGCTTCGGCGTCAAACGCGAACGGAAGACGCGAGGTGCCGCGCTGCAGGAGACGGCGAAGGAGCTGCGCAAGGTGATCGCGGCGGCGCAGGCGTTCCCCGGCGTCGGCGAAGGCGACATCCGCACCGGCCGCATCGACGTCCGCCCGGTGCAGAAGGGCCAGGCGACCGTCTACCGCGCCACCGAGGGCATCAGCGTCACCCTCCACGAACCGGCGAAGGCCGGCGAACTGATCGCCAAGGGCCTCACCGCCGGCGCCACCGGCGTCAGCGGACCGACCTTCAGCGTCGGCGATCGCGAAGAAGCCTTCGGCAAGGCCCTCGCCGCCGCCTTCGCCAAGGCGAAGGAAAGGGCGATGATCCTGGCCGGACAGGCAGGGGCAAAGCTCGGCGAGGCGCTGACGATCGAAGAAGGCGAAGGCGCCGAATTCGTCGAGCCCGAGTTCAAGAGTGGCTCGGTGAGCGCCGAAGAGGCGGCGCCGGAAGCGACGCCGCCGCCGACCAAGCCCGGCACCTCGACGGTCCGCGCGACCGTCCACGTGATCTTCGAACTGACCTAGAAGGTTGGTTCCACGCCGGACGGCGGGCTCGGGCCTGTGGCTCGGGCCCCGTGGTCCGCGGCCGCCCCGGCCGTCCGAGGTGCGTCCCGGGCGTCTCGTGGCGGCCCTGGCAGGTTGCCCGCTTGCCACGAGACGCCCGGGACGTGAGGGTTCCGTGGGGAAGGCGTCACAGGGACGGGAGGAGGTGCGGGCTTCCGTGACGGTTCCGCGAGGAACGTCACGGGTCCACATTCAGGGGGCGGACGTCCGTGCACTTGTGCCCCCTATGGGCGGTACATGTGCACGGACGTCGTGGCGGTGATGTGGAAGTGGGACGAGACCGTGACGTCCCCTGGGTCTTCGTCACGACCCTGCGCCGATGCCCCTCCGGCTGTCGCTTGTTGCGCCATGCGGAACAAGCGACAGCCGGAGGACGGGCCGCCAGCCGGCGACGGGCGTGGCTCCCGGGGGAAGGTCACGGGAACGGGAGGCTCGCCGGGCTTCCGTCACGGTCCCGCCCGGTTCGTCACGGATCCTCATGGCTTCCGTCACCTGGATCCGGGTCCCGAGGCCTCCGTTCGCTGTTTGTACCGCCATGCGGTAGAAGCAGCGAACGGAGGTCCCGGACGCCCGGGGGAGACGGGACGGACCGTGACGTCCCAAGCGTCTTCGTCACGGGACCCGGGCCTTCGTCACGGACTATGCGCCGAACCATCCCCTCTCCCCATGGACCCGGCCATCTCGGTGGCGGCCTCAACCTGCCCGGTCGCCGCCGAGATGGCTGGGCGCAACTCGGACGGCCGCCACGGCTCCGGGCGACAGCCTCAGGTGGTGCCCGTCCGGAGGAATCAGCCACCTGGAGCAATCCGTAAGACCGGTCTAGAACGTTCGTTTGTTGTCGGTATGAGGGGTGTAAGGCGTGACCGATCCGGTTACGTTAAGTCGAGGTTTGGCCGATAAAGGGGCACTGAACGGTGATTAGGCAGGCGCGCACTTATCTCGCTGGGGCG
>DASZUH010000406.1:0-8082 GCA_035547715.1 Solirubrobacterales bacterium | reverse complement strand
GGCGTCGGGTCCTCCGTTCGCTGCTTCTACCGCATACGCGTAGAAACAGCGAACGGAGGGATCGCAACCCGGATCCAGGTGACCGAAGCCGTCCGTCGGTCGTCTGCTGCACGCCCTCCGGTCGTCGCTTGTTCGGCATATGGCAACAAGCGACGACCGGAGGCCTTCGGCGCAGGGTCCGTGACGAAGACCCCTGGACCGTCACGGTCCCGTCCCACCTCCACATCACCGCCCACGACGTTCGTGCACTTGTACCGCCCATGGGGGGCACAAGTGCACGGACGTCCCTCCGCCCGATGTGGACCCGTGACGTCCCTGGCAGAAGGGTCACGGAAGTCCGGAGTTCCTCCCGTCCCTGTGACCCGTTCCCCACGGAACCCTCACGTCCCGGGCGTCGCGTGGCGGGCACAACCTGCCAGGGCCGCCCCCAGACGCCCGGGACGCAACTCGGACGGCCGCCACGCCCCGAACCACGGCTTCCCGGGCGCCGGCCCCGCGCTCCTCGCCCCCCTCGACCCACCGCACCAACGCCGTAACTCCACCGCCACGTACATATGTTCGCCTCCGCTTCAAGTAGGTTCGCTGGGACCCCAGCGACGAGAGGAGAGCGATGACGACGAAGGCGGACTTCACCGACGAGGAGTGGAAGCAGGTACTGGAGGGCCCGACGAGCGCCGGGATGATCATCGCCACGGCGGAGCGCGGGGGCACCTTCCGCGAGACGTTCGCGATGGCGGGGGCCTATACCGATGCGCGCAAGGAGCATGGCGCCTCCGAGCTGCTCGACGAGATCGTCAGCCACCGGCCGAAGACCGAGCGGCCCAGGGCGCACTCGAAAGAGGAGATGAAGGATGCCTACCTCGGGGAGATCCGCACCGCGGTCGGGCTCGTCGCCGACAAGGCGACCCCGGAGGAGCTCGGCGACTACCGCCTCTTCATCGTCAACCTCGCCAAGAAGGTCGCCGCGGCGAAGGAGGAGAAGGGCTCCGACGGAGGCGTCAGCGCCGCCGAGGCGAGCGCGATCGCAGAGATCGAAGCGGCCCTCGGCATCACCGGCTGACCGATGGCCGCGGGCCCCGAGATCCTCGGCAGGAAAGGCTATGAGAAGGAACTCCGCCGGCTGCAGGTGGAGCTCGTCCGGCTGCAGGAATGGATCGTCCACGAGGGCCTCAAAGTCGTCGTTCTCTTCGAGGGCCGCGACACCGCGGGCAAGGGCGGCACGATCAGCCGCATCACCGAAAAGACCAACCCGCGGGTGATCCGCAACGTCGCCCTCGGCAAGCCGAGCGACCGCGAGCGCACCCAGTGGTACTTCCAGCGCTACGTCGCCCACCTGCCCGCGGCCGGCGAAATGGTCCTCTTCGACCGCTCCTGGTACAACCGCGCCGGGGTCGAGCGGGTGATGGGCTTCTGCACCAACGACGAGTACGAGGAGTTCATGCACTCCTGCCCGCGCTTCGAGCGGATCATCCAGCGCTCCGGGATCATCCTGCTCAAGTACTGGCTCTCGGTCTCCGACGAGGAGCAGGAGCGCCGCTTCCAGGCCCGCCTCGACGACCCGCTGAAGCGCTGGAAGCTCTCGCCGGTCGACGTCGAGGCGCGGGCCCGCTGGGTCGACTACGCCGAGGCCAAGGACGAGATGATCGCCCGCACCGACACCGACGACTCACCCTGGTTCGTGGTCGAGTCCGACGACAAGCGCTCGACCCGGCTCAACCTGATCAGCCACCTGCTCGAACAGATCCCGTACCGGCGGGTCGACCAGGAGCGGCTGACGTTCCCGCCGCGCCAGCGGCGCAAGTACAAGCGACCGCCTAGGTCGACCGAGAGGGAGGTCCCGGAACGCTTTCGGGTGGAGTAGGGGCCTCGCGCATGGCCGGGGCGTAGCGCGGGGCGACGGCCGGGTGCGGGTCGCGCCGCGGGCTCGGCAGCGGCCGGGCGGCACCGCCGTGCGGGCCGCGCTTGCGGGGACGCGCCGCGTCGCCGGGCTCGGGCAGGCGCGGCGGCAGCTTCGCGCGCACGGTGTCCGGCTCCGGATTCTCGTTCGGCTCCTTCATCAGGATGTAGACCCAGAAGAGCAGCCCGACGATCGGGATCTTCAGCGCAAGGATGATGAGGATGGCCTCGACGACTCCCATGCGGAGAGTGTAGGTACCCGGCCGGCGCCTCGCTACGCGGCCCGCGCAGGCGCCCCGGCGCGCCGTTCGAGCACGGCGACGATCCGCAGTGCGACCGCGAGCAGCGCGATCGCGACCGCCGAGCCGCCCAGCCAGGCCGCCACCATCCCGCCGGTCGGGGTCGCGATTTCGAAGAATTCGCGCGCCACCGGGAGCACGCAGGCGCCGAAGAAGAGGAGCGCCATCGTCGCGCAGAGGGCGCCGATGACGAGCCGCCTCGTCCCCGGCTGGTCCTCGAGCGCGAAGACGATCGCGAGGCCGGAGACGACGACCGTCGCCGCGGTCGCGGACCGCGCCTGGGTCAGGTCGCATTCGAGCGCGTGCCGCGCCAGCAGGTAGGTGGAGAGGATCCCGAGCCCGGTCGCCAGGCCCGCCGGGATCGAGAAGCGCGCGATCGCCCGCAGGAAGCCCTCCGGCCGCCACGGTCCGCTCGACGGCGCCAGGGCCAGCAGGAAGGCGGGGATGCCGATCGTGAAGGTCGAGGTGAGCGTGAACTGGCGCGGCAGCATCGGGAAGACGCCGCTCGGGATCGCGATCACCAGCACCAGGAAGGCGGTGAAGATCGCCTTCGAGACGAAGAGGCGGGCGACGCGCTGGATGTTGCGCAGGATCTGCCGCCCTTCGCCGACCATCGGCGGCACCTCGCCGAATTCCCCGGAGACCAGCACCAGGTCCGACACCGAGCGCGCCATCTGGGTGCCGCTGCCCTGGGCGATCGCCAGCCGCGCCTGCTTCAGCGCGGGCACGTCGTTGACGCCGTCGCCGAGCATGCCGACGTACTCGCCGCCCTCGCTCAGCACGCGGACGACCCGCGCCTTGTCCTCGGGGGAGATCCGCCCGATCGCCGGCGCCGCCCGTACCGCCGCGAGCAGCTCGGCGTCGTCGGCGGGCAGCGCCCGACCGTCGAGCGCCGGCCCGCCCGCCTCGATGCCGAGGTCGCGGGCGATCGCCCCGACCGTGGCCGGGTTGTCGCCGGAGAGGATCTTCAGCGCGACGTCCTCGCGGGCGAAGAAGGCGATCGTCTCGGTCGCCTCGGCGCGCAGCTCCTCGGCGAGGACGATGACGCCGAGCGGCCGCAGCGGCGCGGTCAGCTCGACCTCGGGCCCCGGGTCGGGGAGCGGCCCGCCGTAGGAGGCGAGCGCCAGGACCCGCCGCCCCGCGGCGGCCTCATCGGCGGCGCGTCGGCGAAGCGAGGCGTCGTCGGCCGCGCCGTCGCCGCCCGGCGCGCCCGCGACCGCGTCGCCCCCGGACGCCGCGTCGCCGGCGGACGCCGCCTCCCCGAGCAGCGCCTCCGGCGCGCCCAGCACCAGGCGCCTTCCGTCCAGCTCCAGCGCGCTCCACCGCCGGCGCGAGGAGAACGGGATCGTCGCGCTCGGCGCCACCGCGCGGACGCCGTCGCCGAGCCCGGCCGCGTGGATCGCCTCGAGCGTCGTGTTGCGGGTCGGGGCGCTCGCCGCGTATGTCCCGAAGCTGCTCGCCAGCTCGCCCTCGGTGACCCCCGCGGCCGGGATCAGCCCGATCACCCGCAACGAGGCCTCGGTCAGCGTCCCGGTCTTGTCGGTGCACATCACCGACACCGAGGCCAGCGACTCGATCGCGTTCAGCTGCTGGGCGAGGATCCCGTGCCGCGCCATCTTCGCCGCCGTCACCGCGGCGGTCAGCGACACCAGCAGGATCAGCCCCTCGGGGACGATGTTGACGATCCCGGCGGTGAGCGTCTCGACCGCGTCGGACTGGCCGATGTCGCGCAGCGCCAGCGAGACGCCGAGCCCGACCCCGAGCGGGACCATGAAGCCGACCATCACGATCAGCAGTCGGTCCATCGCCCGCTCCAGCGGCGAGCGCGGGTGGCGGAAGGCGCGCGCGGTCTCGGTCAGCCGCGAGGCGCGGCTGTCGGCGCCGACCGCGGTCGCCTCGAAGTCGCCCTCGCCCTCGACCGCGAAGGAGCCGGAGAGCACCTCGTCGCCGACCCGTCGCAGGACCGGCTCGGACTCCCCGGTCAGGTCCGACTCGTCGAGCGCCAGCCCCTCGGCGCGGACGAGGGTGCCGTCGGCCGGGATCTGGTCGCCGCTCGCGATCCGCACCAGGTCGCCGACGACGACCTCGGCGATCGGCACCTGCCGCGGCGTCCCGTCGCGGACCACGGTCGCCTTCGCCACCACCAGCGCGGCGAGCCGGTCGAGCGCCCGCTTGGCGCGCACCTCCTGGAAGGTCCCGATCGCGACGTTGGCGACCAGGATGCCGAGGAAGAGCGCGTCCTTCGGGTCGCCCCAGATGATCGTCGCGGCGCCGAACCCGGCGAGGATCGCGTTGAACACCGTGAAGGTGTTGGCGATCGCGATCGAGAGGTAGGAGCGGCTGGTCGCCTGTTCGCGCGGCGTCCCCCGCTCCTTCAGCAGCCGGGCAGCCTCTTTCTCGCTCAGTCCAGCCATAAAGGCTGGACCCTAAACCGAAGCGCCCCGACGCCCGCCACGAAGGTGACGGGGCGCCGGGGACCTGGTGGGTGGCTTCGGAGGAGGGGGCGTTGAAGGCGCCCCCGCCATCTATCCCGCCGAGGTCGCGGGGCGTTCGGCGAGCTTCACGCTCACCGTCGCGGTCTGGCCTTCGCGGTTCACGGTCAGTTCCACCGTTTCGCCGGCGTGCGAGTCCTCGATCTTTTCGACCAGCTCTTCGGTCGAGGCGATCGCTTCGCCGTTCACGGCGGTGATGATGTCGCCGCCGAGGCCGAATTCCTGGCCCTCGACGCTGGCCGCAGTGGTCGCTCCCTGGATGCCGGCGGCCGCTGCCGGGCCACCTTCCTCGACCTGCTGCACCAGCACCCCTTCTTCGACCGGCAGGTTGAACGCCTGCGCCAGTTCGGGGGTGATCGTCGCGCCGCTGATCCCGAGGAAGCCGTGTTCGTCGGCGGTCCCGGACTCGAGCGCGGCGATCTCTTCCTTGGCGGCATCGATCGGGATCGCGAAGCCGATGCCGACGTTGCCGTCGGAGCCTTCGCCGCCGGTCTCGATCTGTGAGTTGATGCCGATCACTTCGCCCGCCGCGTTGATCAGCGGGCCGCCCGAGTTGCCCGGGTTGATCGCCGCGTCGGTCTGGATGACGTTGTCGATCGTGACCCCGTCGGGGGCGGTGATTTCACGCTGCAGGGCGGAGACGATGCCGCTGGTCACGGTCCGCTGCAGGTCGAAGGGGTTGCCGATCGCGACCACCGGGTCGCCGACTTCCATCTTCGCGGAGTCGCCGAGCTTCAGCGGGTGGAGCTTCGCGGCGGGCGCGTCGACCTTGAGCAGCGCGAGGTCCTTGTTGGGTTCGGTGCCGACCACTTCGGCCGGGTACATCTGGCCTTCGGATTCGAAGGAGACCTGGATCGTTTCGCCGCCTTCGACGACGTGGTTGTTGGTCAGCACGTGGCCTTCGTCGTCGAGCACGATGCCCGAGCCCGAGGCGACGCCTTCGGCGACCTTGGATTCGATGAAGGCGACGCCGTCGGCGTCGGCCTTGTAGATCTGGTTGATGGTGTTGCCGCCACCTTCGGTGGTGACCGAGGCGGCCGGGGTGGTGCCGGAAGCCGACACGACTTCGCGGGTGGTCGTGGAGCCGCCGCTCGTCGAGACGAGCCCGGTCGCGAGCGCGATCAGGCCGAAGACGGCGACGACTGCCCCGCCCAGCAGGGCGGAGCCGAACGGGTGACTTCTGTTTCGCTTGGGCATGGCCGACAGATTTGCGCCGGCCGCTCGCCATTCCCTAAACGGGCGTGAACATCTTTCTAAAGACTTGCCAAGGGATTTCTAAAGAGGCGAGCCGCGATCCCGCATCCCTGCGTCGATTTGACGAAATTCGGTTCGGTCCCTAATCTTTCGGCGCCGAACGACCCCGCGAAGAGCACTGGAGATATGAGCGAGCGCATAGAGCCCTACGTCTGGAAGATCGCCGGCGTGGTGATCCTCGGGATGACGATGTCGATCCTCGACACGACGATCGTCAACGTCGCCCTCGACACCCTGGGACGTGAACTTCACACGACCCTGGCGCAGATCCAGTGGGTCGCGACCGGTTACCTGCTGGCGCTCGCCGCGGTGATCCCGCTGACCGGCTGGGCGGCGCGCCGCTTCGGCGCCAAGCGCGTCTACCTCGCCTCGATCGGCCTCTTCACGATCGGCTCGGCGCTCTGCGGCATCGCCGACTCGAGCACCTCGCTGATCCTCTTCCGCGTCCTCCAGGGCGTCGGCGGCGGGATGATCATGCCGGTCGCCCAGATGATCATGGCCGAGGTCGCCGGTCCCAAGCGGATGGGCCGGGTGATGGGCGTCGTCGTCATGCCCGCGATGCTGGCGCCGATCCTCGGCCCGGTCGTCGGCGGCCTGATCCTGCAGAACCTGCACTGGTCCTGGATCTTCTTCGTCAACGTGCCGATCGGGGTGATCGCCGGATTTCTCGGCTGGCGCATGTTGCCCGATTCCAACCTCGGCGAGGCGGGCAAGCTCGACTGGCTCGGCCTGGTGCTGATGGCGACCAGCATGCCGCTGATCGTCTACGGCCTCTCGGAGATCGCGACCAAGGAAAGCTTCACCGCGCCGACCGTGATCTGGCCGATCGTCGGCGGCCTCTTCCTCACCGTTGCCTTCGGTTGGCACGCGCTGAGGACGGAGCGTCCGCTGCTCGACGTCCGCCTCTACGCGAACCGGATCTTCGCCGCCGCCTCGCTGACCACCTTCGGCCTCGGCGCGGCGCTCTTCGGGGCGATGATCCTGGTGCCGCTCTACTACCAGCAGGTGCGCGGCGAGGACGTCATCGTCACCGGCCTCCTGGTCGGTCCGCAGGGGCTCGGGATGCTGCTCGTCTCGCCCTGGATCGCGCGGATGACCGACCGCTTCGGCGGCGGCCGCGTCGCCGTCGTCGGCATCTCGGTCCTCACCCTCAGCTCGCTGCCGCTCGCCTTCATCGGCGCCGACACCTCGATCCTCGCCATCTCCGTCCTGCTGCTGATCCGCGGCGTCGGGATCGGCCTCTCCTTCATCCCGACGACGACCGTCGCCTTCGCCTCTCTGCGCACCGACCAGCTCTCCGACGCGACGCCGCAGATGAACGTGCTGCAGCGGATCGGCGGCGCGATCGGCACCGCCGTCCTCGCCGTCGTCCTGCAGCGGGCGAGCAAGGGCGCCACCAACCCGGCCGAGCTGGCCGATGCCTTCGGCACCGCCTACTGGTGGGCGCTCGGCATCTGCGCCGCCTCGATGATCCCGGTGCTGGTGCTGCTGCGGGCCGAGGGGCCGAAAGAGGAAGGGCCGATCTCCGCGGCGGTCGAGGAGGCGGAGGAGTTCGTGGAGCCGCTCGGTGCCTGAGCGGGGCGGGAGCACGACGGCGAGCGCCGACCGGCCGGCGAAGGCCGCGGCGGCGAAGCCGACGAGCGCGGCCGGCGGCAGCGCGGCGGCCACGGCGCCGCCGCTCGGCCCCGAGCGCGAAGCGGCGATGACCGAGCTCGGCACCGCCTTCCGGCGCGCCTTCCGCAGCCTCCGCAGCCTGCGCGGCCGCGACACCCACCGCGGCGACACCGAGTTGGGCCACGCCCAGTTCGAGCTGCTGATCGAGCTCTGCGCCCGCGGCCCGTTGCAGGCGGGCGAGCTGGCCGAGGCGGTCGAGGCGAGCGCCGCCACCGTCTCCGGCATGCTCGACCACCTGAGCGAAGCCGATCTGGTCGAACGGACCCGCTCCGACACCGACCGCCGCATCGTCGTCGTCAAGGTCACCCGGCGCGGCAAGCGCAAGGTCGAAGCCCGCAAGGCCCTCTGGCAGGCCCGTTGGCAAGGAGCCCTCGAGGGCATCGACGACGACGAACTGCGCACCGCCGCCCGGGTGCTCGAGCGCATCCACGGCATCTTCTGCGAGCAGCAGCGGGAGGGGTGAGGGG
>DASZUH010000405.1:0-3801 GCA_035547715.1 Solirubrobacterales bacterium | reverse complement strand
GTCCGAGGTGCGTCCCGGGCGTCTCATGGCGGCCCTGGCAGGTTGTGGCCGCCACGAGACGCCCGGGACGTGAGGGTTCCGTGGGGAAGGGGGCACAGGGACGGGAGGAGGTGCGGGCTTCCGTCACGGTTCCGCCCGGTTCGTCACGGGTCCACATCAGGCGGACGGCGTCCGTGCAGTTGTACCGCCTATAGGGGGTACAACTGCACGAACGTCGTGGGCGGTGATGTGGAAGTGGGACGGGACGGTGACGTTCCATGGGTCTTCGTCACGGAACCTGCGCCGAGACCGCCTTCCCCGGCAGGCGGTCGGGGTCCGGAGACCTCCGTTCGCTGTTCCTACCGCCATGCGGTACAAGCAGCGAACGGAGGTTCCGGACGCCTGGGGAAGACGGGACGGACCGTGACGTCACGAACCCTCCCCACTCCCCACGGACCCGGCCTTCTCGGTGGCGGCCCCAACCTGCCAGGGCCGCAACCGAGAAGGCCGGGCGCAACTCGGACGGCCGCCAACCCCGGCCGCCGCCCCCGGGCGCCAGCTTTCTAAGCCGTCTTCGCGGTCAATTCGGCGACGGTCTCGAGCAGCAGGTCGAAGTCGATCGGCTTGGTCAGGTAGCCGCTGATCCCGAGGTCCTGGGGGGCGCTCGCGTCGCCCGGGTCCTGGTGGGCGCTGATGATCAGGGCCGGGGTCTCGACGCCGGCGGCGCGCAGCTCGCGCAGGGCGTCGATGCCCGATTTGCGCGGCATCATCGCGTCGAGCAGGAGGATGTCGGGGCCGTTCGTGGCGGCGGGGTCGATCAGCTCGGTGACCTCCTGGCCGTCCGCCGCGGTCTCGACCTCGTAGCCCGCCAACTCCAGCCGCGTCCGCATCAGCAGCAGGATCGTCTCGGAGTCGTCGGCGACCAGGACTGTCGTCATCGTTGCCCCTCGGCCAGGGCGCGCGGGCCCGTGTTCGTCGATGATCCGACCGTGCCGGCGGGCGCCACGGGCAGCCGCACGGTGAAGGTGGAGCCGCGGCCCTCGACCGAGTCGACCGCGATCGTGCCGCCGTGGAGCTCGACCAGCGACTTCGAGATCGCCAGGCCGAGCCCGGTGCCGCCGACCCGCTGGGTCAGCCCCGCGTCGCCGCGCACGAAGCGCTCGAAGATGTGTTCCGCCTGGGCGGGTGGGATTCCTGGTCCGTTGTCGGTCACGTCTATCTGTACTACGGAATCGGCTACCCGGGCGCTCACCTCGATAGTCGCTTCGTCCGGCGAGTACTCATGGGCATTGGTAACCAAATTGACCAGAATTTGACGAATTCGGTCCGGCTCGGCCTCGACCAGGGGGAGGTTCGGATCGATGTGCTCGATCAGGGTCTGCCGGTCGGCATCGGTCTGGGCGCGCATCGTACGGACGACGTCTTCGATCAGCGGGCTGAGCTCGGTCGGCCGCGGACGGATCGTGAGGCGACCGGCGTCGGAGCGGGCGAGGTCGAGCAGGTCGTTCAGCAGGCGGACCAGGTGGCGGCAATTGTCGAGGATGATCTCGACCGTCTCCACCTGCCGCTGGGTCAGCGAGTCCCGGTCCATCATCAGCAGCTCGGCGAAGCCCTGGACCGAGGTGAGCGGGCTCCGCAGCTCGTGCGAGGCGGTGAGCACGAACTCGTCTTTCATCCGGTCGAGGTGGTCGCGCTCCGATGCCTCGAGCTCGAGTTCCGCCGCCATCTCGTTGAAGGCGGTGCCGAGCGCCGCCGTCTCGGCCGGGCCGCCGACCTCGACGCGGGCCGAGCGGTCGCCGCCGGCGAGCCTGCCCGCCGCGTCCACGAGGGCCTCCAGCGGCCGGCGCATCGTCGCGATCAGGCCGGCGAAGAGGAGGAGGGCGCCGAGCAGCCCGGCGAGCAGCCCGGCGGCGACGAGGATCACGGTGTTGCGGGTGCCGTCGGAGATCGAGTGGCGAAGTTCTTCGCGCTTCCGTTCCTGGCGGACGATCGTCCGCCGCGCCGTCTTGGGCGCCACGCCTTCGGCGAGCTTCACCCGCGCCACCATCTCCGTGCGGTAGGCGCGTTCGATCCCGTTCTCGTAGTCCTGGCGCTGCTGGATGATGTGCGCGACGCCGAAGACGGTCAGCGCCGTGATCACGGCGAAGACGATCGCGAAGCCGATCCTGAGGCGGTTGGCAAGCGATGGACTGAGGCGTCGACGGCCTCCACGGGAATATGCTTGCGCGGCTATGGGAGACGAGGCTACAGGCCGCAGAGATGGCGCTGCCCTGGACGGGAACGGTGCAAGCGCGTCTGTCGACGGGATCGACGCGGTCGGCATGGCCGCCTGGTTCGCCGCCAGCGTGCCCGCGGCGGTGCCGCCGCTGACCTACGAGCGGATCGCCGGCGGCCACTCGAACCTCACCTACCGGGTGGCCGACGCCGCCGGACACGAGTGGGCGCTGCGCCGGCCGCCGCTCGGCAAGACGCTCTCCTCGGCCCACGACATGGCCCGCGAGCACCGCGTCGTCTCGGCGCTCGGGCCGACGCCGGTGCCGGTCGCGCCGGTCGTCGGCCTCTGCGAGGACGAGTCGGTCAACGGCGCGCCCTTCTACGTCATGGACTTCGTCCGCGGGCCGGTGCTCCGCGGCGTCGATGAGGCCGAGGCGGCGTTCCCCGACGAGGACGATCGGCGCGCGATCGGGATGCGCGTCGCCGACACCCTGGGGGCGATCCACGCGGTCGATCCCGACGCCGTGGGGCTCGGCGACCTCGGGCGCAAGGAGGACTACGTCGCCCGCCAGCTGCGCCGCTGGTACGGCCAGTGGGAGCAATCGAAGACGCGCGAGCTGGCGGCGATCGATCGCGTGCACGAGCGCCTCTCGGCCCGGATCCCGGCGCAGGAGGGCGTCTCGATCGTCCACGGCGACTACCGCCTCGACAACATGATCCTGACCGACCGCGGCGAGGTCGCGGCGGTCGTCGACTGGGAGCTCTGCACCCTGGGCGACCCGCTCGCCGACGTCGGCACGCTGATGGCCTACTGGCCCGAGCGCGGCGACACCGGCCTCGCCCTCGGCATGCCCGCCAACCTGGCCCCCGGCTTCCCCACCCGCGACGAGCTCGCCGCCCGCTACGCCGAGACCTCCGGCCGCGACCTCTCCGAGCTCGACTTCTACGTCGCCCTCGGTTACTGGAAACTGGCGATCATCCTCGAGGGCGTCTACGCCCGCTACACCGGTGGCGGCTACGGCAAGTTCGAGGTCGACGCCGGCATCGAAGAGTTCGCCCGCCTGGTCGAGCGCCTCGCCGGCGCCGCCGAAGCGATCGAGTCGCGCGCCTAAGGGTCGGTCGCCGCCCGCTCGGCAAAGAATCGGTCGGCACGGCCCAGGCCGGCGCTTGGCTGGATATCCAGCTACACCATGCGGGCGGCGTGCCGAGGCTCGAGCGCCTCGCCGGCCGCCTCGGCCTCGGCGCGCTTCGACCAGCGGTTCAGCTCGCGGCGGGCGAGGACCATCTTGTGGACCTCGTCGGGGCCGTCGGCGAGGCGCAGCATGCGGCTGAAGCGCCACATCGGGGCCAGCGGGGTGTCGTCGGTCATGCCGAGGCTGCCGTGGATCTGGATCGCCCGGTCGAGGACGTTCATCACCATGTTCGCGGCGACGACCTTGATCGCCGAGATCGACTGGCGGGCGGCGTGCTTGCCCTCGGTGTCCATCTTCCAGGCGGCGTAGAGGGTGAGCAGGCGGGCCTGGTCGATTTCCATGCGGCTCTGGGCGATGTCCTCCTGGACGAACTGCTTGTCGGCGAGCGGGCCGCCGAAGGCGTGGCGCTCGTTGG
>DASZUH010000404.1:0-2637 GCA_035547715.1 Solirubrobacterales bacterium | reverse complement strand
TTGAGGATCGCCGGGGGCATGCGGCCGGGGGTCGAGCTGTCGACGCCTTCCTTCTCCGCGTTGAGGACGCGTTCGGCGACGCCTTCGGCGGCTTCCGGCGTTTCCGCCTGGCCGTGCGTGGCGAGCAGTTCGTCGAGGTTCGGGCCGTAGTTGCCGTCGGTCCCCGCCGCGTAGAGCGTGTGGCAGGTGCCGCAGTTCGTCTCGAAGAGGGCCTGGCCGGTCTTCAGGTGCGCCGGGACCTCCAGGGCACCGGTGTTGGCGTCGCCGCTGCCGCGGAAGGCCAGCCACGGGATGACCACCGCGAGGACGAAGACCAGGAGGCCGAAGGTGATGAAAGTGCGCTTGCTCATGGAGAGGCGGCGCGGATACTAACTCCCGCCACCCCCAGAGGCGGCGTCGTCAACCGCCGGCGACCGACTCGCGGTGGTCGAGATCCCGATACCAAGGGCACATCCGGCGCAATTCGCACTCGCCGCAGCGCGGTTTCGGACGGCAGATCGTGCGCCCGTGGCGGATCAGATTGAGGTGGAACTCGTAGACGTCCGCGGCCGGGACGATCGCCAGCATCTCGTCGTGGGCCCGCTCCAGCGAGGCCTTTTCGGGGAACAGCCCGAGCCGCCCGCCGACCCGGTGGATGTGGACGTCGACCGGGATGTCGGGCAGTCCCCAGCTGAAGAGCAGCACGCAGGCGGCCGTTTTGCGCCCGACCCCGGGCAGCGAGAGGAGGTAGGCGCGCGACTCCTCGAGCGGCGCCGTCTCGGTCCAGTCGAGGTCGGGCTCCTCGCCCAGCTCGCGCAGGATCGCCTGGATCCGCGGCGCCTTCTGCTGGGCGAGGCCGCCCGGCCGGATCGCGTCCTCGACCTCGGCGACCGGCGCGTCGCGGACTTCGTCCCAGGTCGGGAAGGCCTCCTTCAGCGCGGCGAAGGCCCGCCCGCTGTTGCGGTCGTTGGTGTGCTGGGACAGGATCGTCAGCACCAGCTCGTCGATCGGCCGCCGGTTCGGCTCGTTCACCGGCACCCCGTACATCTCCCGCAGCCGGTCGCGGATCGCCAGCACGCGACGCCGGGTCGGCCGGCGCCAGGGTTTGCTTCCGCGCTTTTTGGGGGAGGTCGTCGTCATCTTCTTCAGGCTGCCTGCTTAACGCAGGATTACAATGAAGGTTTCATGCCGCGTGTCGTGTCCGCAATCGGTGACTGGCTGCCCAAGGGATGGGGTGATCTCGGGAGGCAGATCGGGATCCTGATCGGCGTCGACATCATCTACGAGCTCGGCCGCGGCCTCGCCGACGGCAGCAAAGCGGTCGCGATGCACCACGGCGCCCAGGTCATCTCCTTCGAGCGCTCGACCCACACCCTCTTCGAGCCGGACCTGCAGAAGCTCTTCCTACCGGCCCACTGGCTGATCGAAGTCGCCAACTACCTCTATCTGAACGCCCAGTTCTCGGTCGCGATCGTCTTCCTCTTCTGGCTCTACCTCTTCCACAACGATGCCTACTACTTCGTCCGCAACATGTTCGTGGTGGCGATGTGCCTGGCGCTGATCGGCTACGTCGGCTTCCCCACCGCGCCGCCGCGATTGTTCCCGCAGGACGGCTTCACCGACACGGTGACCAGATACGCCGCAGTCAACAGCGACTCCTCGATCGCCAAGGTCTTCATCAACCCCTACGCGGCGGTGCCGAGCATGCACTGCGCCTTCGCGCTGATGATCGGCAGCAGCGGCGTCGCGGTCTCCCGCCACTGGTGGTCGAAGGCGCTCTGGGCCTGCTGGCCGATCGTCATCGCCTGGGTGGTGATCGTCACCGCCAACCACTACTGGATCGACTGGGCGCTCGGCTGGCTGGTCGCGCTCACCTCGTTTGCGATCGCCAAAGGCGCGCTGGCGCGCTGGAAACCGGAGGCCTGGGACTGGCGGCCGGCCCGCTCGCGCCGCGCCGGGCCGCAAGAGGTCGAGGCCTAGCCGGGTCCCGGGCCCCGCTCCGCGGCGCCTCCGGGGGCCCGTGACGTGCGCGGCGCCCCTCGACCCTCTAGCCTCTTTTCCCAGATGGCATCGACGGCGCCTCCCAGGGCACCCGGTGGCCGACGCAACGGCCGCCCCGCCCCGCCCCGCAACAGCCAGGAGCTGCGCGCGTACGCCCGCGACCGCCTGATCGAGTCGCGGCTGACGCCGAACGCGATCTCGCTGATGGGGCTCTTCGGCAACCTCGTCGCCGCCTTCCTCGTCACCCAGCGCCTCTTCTTCCTCGCTGGGATCGCCTTCATCCTCGGCTCGGTGATGGACACGCTCGACGGCCGCTACTCGCGGATGTCGGGCAAGGGGACGCTCTTCGGCGCCTTCCTCGACTCGACCCTCGACCGGATCGAGGAGGGGATCGTGATCGCCGCCGTCGCCGGCTACTTCGCCGCCCGCGGCGAAGACTTCGCCGCCGCGATCTGCGTGGTCGCCGTGCTCGGCTCGCTGATGGTCTCCTACACGCGCGCCCGCGCCGAGGCGCTGGGGGTCGAGTGCAAGGTCGGCATCGCCACCCGCCCGGTCCGCGTGGTGCTACTTTCGATCGGCCTGATCTTCGCGAAGGGAGCCGGAATCGGGGACTTCGAACT
The DNA here is from genome assembly GCA_035547715.1 of Solirubrobacterales bacterium. Lineage (GTDB taxonomy): Bacteria > Actinomycetota > Thermoleophilia > Solirubrobacterales > 70-9 > VAYN01. Next base: position 37 of record DASZUH010000404.1, on the reverse strand, counting down.
CCTCGCCCCGGCGATCTACGTGATCGCCGCCTTGACC
>DASZUH010000403.1:0-2570 GCA_035547715.1 Solirubrobacterales bacterium | reverse complement strand
ACGAACCGGGCAGAAGGGTGACGGAAGCCCGGAGTTCCTCCCGTCCCCGTGACCTTCCCGAGGGCCCCGGGCCTCGGTCGCCAGCCACGTCGCCTCCGTTAGTCGCTTGTTCCGCCATGCGGAACAAGCGACAACCGGAGGGCTTTGGACCCGAGCCGCCCGGCCCGGGGCGCAGGTCCTGTCACGAAGACGCCCGGAACGTCACGGTCCGTCCCGTCTTCTTCGGCCATCCCGACCACGCGGTCGACCTAACCCACCTATGGCGCCGGGTCGGTCGACCGCGCCCCCCGGCGCCCCTCTCCAGGTGACGGAACCCATGAGGAACCGTGACGAACCGGGCGGAACCGTGACGGAAGCCCGCACCGCCTCCCGTCCCTGTGCCCCCTTCCCCACGGAACCCTCACGTCCCGGGCGTCTCGTGGCAAGCGGGCAACCTGCCAGGGCCGCCACGAGACGCCCGGGACGCAACTCGGACGGCCGCCGCGGCCACGGGCCCCGCCCCAACCCCAAACCGTGGCCCTCCGGCCTCCGCAAAACCCCGCCTCCCACACGGGGGGAATACGGATCCCGGCTTCGGCGCCAGGGCCGATCATCGAGGTTGTGCGATGGCTCGTCGAACACCGCGCCCGCATCCTCGCGGCGATCGCCCTTGGGGCGATCGCCGTCGGGGGAGGCTTTCACCTGCTTGGTGAGCCGGGGCTCGGGGACGCGGTCTGGCGGACCGTCCTCGTCCTGCTCGCGGCCGAGCTGGCGGTCGAAGTGGGGCGGACCATCCTGGTCAAGCGCCACATGGGCGTCGACACGATCGCCCTGGTGGCGATGGTCGGCTCGCTTGCCCTCGGCGAACTGCTCGCGGGCGTCGTCATCGGGCTCATGTTCTCCGGCGGCCTGGCCCTGGAGGAACTGGCCTCGGCGCGGGCGCGCCGCGAGCTCACCGCGCTCGTCGAACGGGCGCCGAAACGGGCGCGGATCCGGGTCGACGGCGAGGTTCGCGAGGTCCCGGTCGACGATGTCCAGGTCGGCGACGTCGCCGTGGTGCGGACGGGCGAGGTGATCCCGGTCGACGGAACGCTGCTGAGCGGGCGGGCGGTGATCGACACCAGCACGCTGACCGGCGAGCCCCTGCCGGTGAACCTCTCCCGCGGGATGTCGGTCCTCAGCGGCACCTCCAACGCCGGCGCGCCGTTCGAGGTCCGCGCCGGCCGCCCGGCGGCGGAAAGCGCCTACGCCGCGCTGGTCCGCCTGGTGTCGCAGGCCGAAACCGAGCGGGCGCCGCTGGTGCGGATCGCCGACCGTTACGCCGGCTTCTTCCTCCCCGCGACGCTGCTGATCGCGGGCCTCGCCTGGGGGCTGAGCGGCGACGCGGTCCGCGGCCTCGCGGTGGTCGTGGTGGCGACGCCCTGCCCGCTGATCCTGGCCGCGCCGATCGCGCTCGTCTCCGGCCTCTCGCGCGCCGCGCGGGCGGGGGTGATCGTCAAGGGGACCGGCGCGATCGAGACCCTCGGCCAGGTCCGCACCGTCCTCTTCGACAAGACCGGCACGCTGACGGTCGGCACGCCGGAGGTGCGCGACATCGTCGCCCGCGCGGACCTCGGGTCGGCGGAGATCCTCGCCATGGCCGCCTCGGTCGACAGCATGTCGACCAACGTCCTCGGCGCCGCGCTCGGCGAGGCCGCCCACGAGGCCGAGCTCTCGACGCAGGAGCCACGGGAAATCGACGAGGCCCCGGGGCAGGGCATCGCCGGGACCGTCGGCGGGCACCGCGTCGCCGTCGGCAGTCGCGACTTCCTCGTCGACCAAGGCATCCCGCGAGCGCAGCTGGAGTCGGCGGCGATGGTCGACGGGCACGGCTCCGGCGAGGCGCGCGTGATGGTCGGCGTCGACGGCGGGCTGGCCGGCGTGATCGTGATGGCCGACGACCTTCGCCCCGACGCCCGCGGCATCGTCGAGCGGCTGCGCGGGGAGGGGGTGCGGCAGGTGGCGATGGTCTCCGGCGATCGGCGCTCGGTCGCCGAGCGGATCGGCCGCGAGCTCGGCGTCGACCGCGTCTACGCCGAACAGTCGCCCCAGGACAAGCTCGAAGTCATCCGCCGGCTGCGCGAGGACCCCGGCCGGGGGCCGGTGATGATGGTCGGCGACGGCGTCAACGACGCCCCGGCCCTGGCCCTGGCCGACGTCGGCGTCGCGATGGGGGCGGCCGGGGCGACCGTCTCCTCGGAGACCGCCGACGCCGTGATCACCGTCGACCGCGTGGACCGCGTCGCCGACGCCATCCACGCCGGCCGCGGCGCCCTGCGGATCGCCCGGCAGAGCGTCGTCGTCGGCATGGGCTTGAGCCTGGCGGCGATGGCCGTCGCCGCCTTCGGCTACCTGCCGCCCCTGACCGGCGCCCTCCTGCAGGAGGCGATCGACCTGGCGGTGATCCTCAATGCGCTGCGGGCGCTGCGGGTTTGAGAAGGGGCGGGGGCGGGGTGGCCGTCCGAGGGGGGTCTGCGCTTCGCGGGCGTGGCGGCCGTCCGAGTTGCGTCCCGGGCGTCTCGTGGCGGCCCTGGCAGGTTGTGACCGCCACG
>DASZUH010000402.1:0-3696 GCA_035547715.1 Solirubrobacterales bacterium | reverse complement strand
TGGAAGACGCAGGCGGCGGTGCGCCGCGCGCTCCGCCTCTACAGCCCGACCCCGACCGGCTATCCCGGCAACGACGACCTCGGGACGCTCTCGGCCTGGTACGTCTTCGGCGCCCTCGGCCTCTATCCGGCGCAGCCCGGGACCGGGACGCTGGCGCTCGCCGCGCCGCTCTTCGATCGCGCCGAAGTGCGCCTCGCCCACGGCAGGAAGCTGACGATCCTGGGCGGCGGGCCCTACGTGGGCGGGCTCCGGCTCGACGGCCGCCCGCACGATCGCCCCTGGCTCGGCTACTGCGAAATCGCGGCGGGCGGCACCCTCGGCTTCGAACCGAGCGGCCATCCGACCCGCTGGGCGCAGGAGGGACAGCTGCCGCCGTCCTATGGCCCCGCCGCGCCGGCCCCGAAAGGCGCCTGCGCGCCTTAACCGCGGATTTAGCCGACGGGCGCAAAGTGCTGCCCCGTGCACAGCTCAACCGCCGGTATCCCGGCCCCGTCGGGCGCTCCCGTCGCGCTCGACGCGCCACATGACGAGGCGCCCGCGCGCCGCCGGGCGATCGTCGCCGCGGTCGCCTGCCTGACCGCCGCCGGGGCGGCGATCCGCTTCGCCCCGCTCGGCGTCCAGAGCTTCCACCACGACGAGGTGATCACGGTGATGCGGGTGATCCCCGGCAGCTTCGGCCAGATGCTGCACGAGGTGAAGGCGAGCGAGTCCAATCCGCCGCTCTACTACGTCCTCGCCTGGGGCTGGGCGCGCGCCTTCGGCCGCGACGAATGGGGCATCCGCTCGCTCTCGGCCCTGCTCGGGACGTTGACCGTGGCGCTCGGCTACCCGCTCGGCAGGCAGCTGGCGAGCCGCCGCGTCGGCCTCGTCCTCGCCGGCCTGCTCGCCTTCAACCCGATGCTGATCTGGTACTCGCAGGAGGCCCGCTCCTACGCGCTGCTGGTCTTCTTCGGCGCGCTCTCGTTCCTCTTCTTCCTGCGCGCCCTGGACAGCGGCGGCCGCCCGCGCGAACTGGCGCTCTGGACGGTGGCCTCGGCGCTCGCGCTCGGCAGCCACTACTTCGCCTTCTTCGCGGTCGGGATCGAGGCCGTCTGGCTGGCGGTGGCGCTGCGCCGGCGCTGGAAGGCGGTGCTGCCGGCGCTTGCCGCGGTCGGCGCCGCGGGCGCGGCGCTGCTGCCGCTGATCGCCGCCCAGACGAACCCGAACCACATCGGCTGGATCGAAGAAAGCGCGCTCGGCGAGCGCTTCTTCCAGACCGGCGTCAGCTTCCTGATCGGCGAAACCGGCCACGTGATCGCCGAGCCGCCGCGCGTCCACTACGCGGTGTTGCCCGCGATCGGCGTCGGGCTGGCGGCGATCGCGCTGCTCGCGCTCGGGACCCGGCGGGAGCGCCGCGGCGGGGCGATCGCGCTCGTCGTCGGCCTCGGCGTCCTCGCCCTGGCCGGCGCGGCCGCGCTCGTCGGCAAGGACTACGTGGTCGAGCGCAACCTGCTGCCGGCGTTGGTGCCGCTCGCCGCGGTCGTCGCCCTCGGCCTCGGGGCCGCGCGGGCACGGTTCGTCGGTGTACTGGTGGCGGTGGCCCTCTGCGCCTACTGGCTCGCCTTCGACGTCTACGTCACCCAGACGCCGAACCTGCAGCGCCCCGACTACCGCGGCGTCGCCAGCGCCCTCGGGCCGCCGCGCGTGCCGCGCGCGATCGTCAGCTGGCGCCTCGCCGGCGACCCGCTGCGCTGGTACCTCGGCGACGGCGCGCTGCGCTGGTACGGCGGCGGCGAAGCGGTCCGCGAAGTCGACCTGGTCGGCAAGCGAAATGTCGCCGAGCGCCCCGCTGGTCTCCCGCCCGTGTTCCGTCCGGCGGGGGTCGTGCGGATGGGACGCCTGACGATCGCCCGCTACGTCTCGTCCACTCCCGTCTTCCTCTGGATGCACGAACTCGACGCCCTGCAGACCGGCTACGCCACGAACACGATCGTGCTCGACGGACCGCCCGCGTCGCGCCCCACGCTCGGGGAGCATGCCCGCACGGCCCCTTCGCACGCGCTCGCGGCGCGGCGGGCGGAGGAAGGCTGAGGCGATGAGCGACGGACAGCACACGCTGGCGGTCCGCCTCGGCGCCGCCGCCCGCAGCCGCGAGAGCTGGCTGCAGCTGCTCAAGTTCGGCGTCGTCGGCGGCTCCGGCTACCTGATCAACCTCGGCGTCTTCGCCTTCCTCTCCGGCAATCTCGGCGTCTACCACGCGGTCGCCGCGGTCGGCGCCTTCTGCGTCGCCGTGACCAGCAACTTCCTCTGGAACCGCTACTGGACCTTCGGCCCGGGGGAGGGCCTCGCGCACCTGCAGGCGGCCCGCTTCCTCGCCGTCTCGGTCGCCTGCCTGGTGATCAACCTGGTCGTCCTGGAGGCGATCGTCGCCTCCTCGTCGATCTCCGAGCTCGCCGCCCAGGCGATCGCGGTCGCGGTGGCGATGCCGTTCAACTTCCTCGGCAACAAGCTCTGGACCTTCACCTGAGCGGCTCGGCGCCGGGGCGCCCGTGCACCCGCCGCGGCGCGCGCGGTGGAGCTTGGTGCCTCAGCTAACGTTGATCGTATGACCGAGAACGCCCGCAAGCCGCCCTACGACGCCGCCCGGATCGAGACCGAGCGGCAGGCCGCCTGGACCCGCCGCGGCGACTACGACGCGCCCGCGCCGCCCGCCGACGGCGAGCGCGGCGTCTACGTGAAGTCGTCAAGCCCGTTCACCTCGGGCAACCTCCACATGGGCCACGTCCGCGACTACACGATCGGCGACGCCTACGCCCGCTTCCAGCGCGCCCGCGGCCGCGACGTGCTGATGGGCTTCGGCTTCGACGCCTTCGGCCTGCCCGCCGAGCTCGCCGCGATCGAGCGGCAGATCCCCGCCGCCGAGTGGGTCGAGCAGTGCGGCGAGCGGATGCTCGAGCAGATGAAGCGCCTCGGTTACAGCTTCGACTACGACCGCGTCTTCTACAGCTCCGACGAGGGGCAGTACCGCTGGTCCCAGTGGCTCTTCCTGACCCTCTACGACATGGGCCTGATCTACCTCGACGACGCGACCGTCGACTGGTGCGACACCTGCCAGACGACGCTGGCGACGATCCAGGTCGAGGAGGGCGGCACATGTTGGCGCTGCCACAACGAGGTGCGGCTGATCCGGCGGCCGACCTGGTTCCTGAAGATCACGCCGTATCTCGAGGAGAACGACGCCAATATGGCGAAGCTCGAGGCGCAGCCCTGGGACGAGCTGGCGCTCGCCTCGCAGCGCTTCATCCTCGGCCGCAGCGACGGGGTCGAGTTCGAGGTCGAGGGGCCCGAGGGGCCGCTGACTGTCTTCACGCCGCACCCGGGCGCCGCCGGGTTGGCGACCTTCGTGCTGCTCTCGCCGCGCCATCCGCTGGTCGACTCGCTCGCCGCCGGCGAGGTGCGCGAGGAGCTCGAGCAGCTGCGCTCGGGCGGCTGGGAGCGGAGCGCCCGCGACGCCAAAGAGGTGCCGGTGATCGACACGGGCCTCGGCGTGGCGGGCCCCGGGGGCGACCTCCCGCTCCTCGTCTCCCCGCTGGTCGACGCCCGCTACGGCCCCGCCGCGGTCCTCGGCATCCCCGCCGTCGACGAGGCCGACCGCGACATCGCCGCCCGCGTCCCCGGTGTTGACGGGCCGAAAAGCGCTGATATAGAGCGCTTTTC
>DASZUH010000401.1:0-3021 GCA_035547715.1 Solirubrobacterales bacterium | reverse complement strand
CGGCTGCTGCAGGAACGAGGCAAACTGCGCGGCCTCCTGGTGGCAGCGATCCCGGGCGGACAGCGGAGTGCCGGGCTGAAGATCGAAGCCCCCGCACCGCGGGGGTAGCGGGGCGGGGCGGGGCAGCCGTCCAGGGACGGGAGGAACTCCGGGCTCCCGTCACGGTTCTGCCCGGAACGTCACAGGTCTACATCAGGGGGAGGACGTTCGTGCAGTTGTGCCCCCTATAGCCGGTACAAGTGCACGGACGTCGTGGCGGTGATGTGGAAGTGAGACGGGATCGTGAGGTCCCATGGGTCTTCGTCACGGACTCCGGATCTTCGGGGCGGATCATGCGCTTCTCCCCGGCACATCCCGCACGTCCCGCGGGCGATCGTCACGAACCTTCCTCACTCCCCACGGACCCGGCCGTCCCGGCCGCGGCCACAACCCGACAGGGCCGTGGACGGGACGGCCGGGCGCAACTCGGACGGCCGCTGGCCGCGGGCGACAGCTTGGAGCGGCCGCGCGCCGACCCGGCCGCGACCCCACCACAAGCGCCCCTGCGGCGCCGCACGGATATCGGCCGCGGGAGGCAACGCTTACCGTGGTCCCATGACAAACGACGAGAGGAGCGACACGGTGAGCGACAAGGATCCGAACGGGGCGCCGCGGCGCCTGCTGCTGGGCTTCGACGGGAGCGACGGCGCCAAGGACGCGGTCGAGCTCTGCCGCGCGCTCGCCACCGACGACGCCTACGTCGCTGTCGTCGACGTCCTTCCCTACCCCGGCGCGCCCTCGGAGGCCTTCCGACTGCTGACGACGGCCGAGTTCCCGGCGCCGGAGGACTACTTCCGCCCCGCCACCTCGCGGCTTGAGGGCCGCAAGGTCGACACCCTCACCTACGTCGGCGACTCGCCCGCCCGCGTCTTCGAGTCGCTGGCGACGACCGAGAACCTGGAGATGATCGTGATCGGCTGCCCGCACCGCGGCATGGTCGGGCGCATCCTCGCCGGCTCCGTCGCCGAGGCGCTCCTGCACGGGTCGCCGGTGCCGGTGGCGACCGCGCCGCACGGCTACGCCTCGACCCCGCACGACGGCCTCGACACGATCGCGGTCGCCTACGACGGCGGCGAGGAGTCGCAGACGGCGCTCGCCTACGCCCAGGCGATCGCCCTCGCCCGCGGCGCCTCGCTCGACGTGCTGACGGTCGAGCGCCCGGTCGACCCGGTCGGCGGCGCGATCGCCCTGACGATGTCGCTGCCCGAGAACGTCGACCAGATCCAGCGCCAGGCGCTCCACGAAATCGACCCCTCGATCGACCTGCGGCGGCGGCGCCTCCACGGCGAAACCGCCGCGGCCCTCGCCGAGGCCTGCCGCGAGGGCGTCGACCTGCTGGTCGTCGGCTCGCGCGGCTACGGCACCGTCGAGCGCGTGCTGCTCGGCTCGACCTCGACCGGCGTGATCCGCCAGGCGACCTGCCCGGTGGTCGTCGTCCCCCGTCCCGCCGAGGAGGACACGAAGCCGCGGCGCACCAGCGGCGTGATGATCGCCGACGAGGCCGAGGGCGCCGGTCACGGTGCCGTCGGCGCGAACTAGCAGCCTCTTCGCGGCCCTCCGGGTCGCGAACTTCCGCCTCTACTTCGCCGGCCAGGCGGTCAGCCTGGTCGGCACCTGGATGCAGTCGATCGCGATCGCCTGGCTCGTGCTCGAACTCGGCGGCTCGGGATCGGTGCTCGGCGGCGTCGTCGCCGTCCAGTTCCTGCCCGTGCTCGCCTTCGGCGCTGCCGCCGGGCTGCTGGTCGACCGCCGCGACAAGCGCCGCCTCCTGCTGGGCACGCAGGCGGCCTTCGCCGGCCTCGCGCTCGCCCTTGGACTGATCGTCGAGGCGGGGGTGGCGCGGCTCTGGATCGTCTTCATCTTCGCCGCCCTCTTCGGCTGCGTCAACGCGGTCGACAGCCCGGCCCGCCAGACCTTCGTCACCGAGATGGTCGGCTCCGACCGGATACAGAACGCGGTCAGCCTCAACAGCTCGCTGGTCAGCGCCTCGCGGGCGATCGGTCCGGCGCTGGCCGGCGCCCTGATCGCGGTGGTCGGCGTCGGCGTCTGCTTCCTCGCCAACGCCGCCAGCTTCCTCGCCGTGCTGGCCGCCCTGGCGGCGATGGACGTCGGCGCCCTGCACCGCAGCAAGCCGGTGCCGCGGGCCGCCGGGCAGCTCCGCGAGGGCCTCCGCCACGTCCGCTCGACGCCCGCCCTGTTGGTGCCGTTGCTGATGATGGCGCTGATCGGCACGCTCGCCTACGAGTTCCAGGTCGTCCTGCCGCTTCTCGCCCAGGACACCTTCGCGGGCGGCTCGGAGACCTTCGGCCTGATGACCGCCGCCTCCGGCGTCGGCGCCGTCTTCGGCGGCCTCTGGGTCGCCTCGCGTCGGGCGACCGGCCTGCTGCCCCTGACCGGCTCCGCGGTCCTCTTCGGCGTCGCCCTCGCCGGCGCCGCCCTGGCGCCGACCCTCGTCGCGACGATCGTCGCGCTGGCCCTGGTCGGGGTCGGCGGCACCGCCTTCCTCGCCACCGGCAACAGCAGCCTCCAGCTGGCGGCCGAACCCCGCTACCGCGGCCGCGTGATGGCCCTCTGGTCGGTCACCTTCCTCGGCAGCACGCCGATCGGCGGCCCGATCGTCGGCGCCGTCTGCGAATGGCTCAGCCCCCGCGCCGGCCTCGCCCTCGGCGCCGTCGCCTGCCTCCTCGCCGCCGCCCTCGGCGCCGTCTCCCTCCACCGCCTGCCCCCCGACGAGCGCATCATCGAGGCCCCGGAACCTCCCACCCCCGCCCCGCCGACGGTCGAAGTCGAGCTGCCGAAGCTGTAGGCGAGGGATGGGGACGGCGCGAGCCGGCGCCCGGGGCACGGCGGCCGTCCGAGTCGCGCCCGGCCGTCCCCGCGAACTCACCGGGTCGGGACGCCACGGGCGCGCAGGGTCCGTGAGGAAGACCAATGGAACGTCACGGTTCGTCCCCACTTCGTCATACGTCGCCCGTGTGCGTT
>DASZUH010000400.1:0-8505 GCA_035547715.1 Solirubrobacterales bacterium | reverse complement strand
CGGCTGCTGCAGGAACGAGGCAAACTGCGCGGCCTCCTGGTGGCAGCGATCCCGGGCGGACAGCGGAGTGCCGGGCTGAAGATCGAAGCCCCCGCACCGCGGGGGTAGCGGGGCGGGGCGGGGCAGCCGTCCAGGGACGGGGGGAACTCCGGGCTTCCGTCACGGTTCTGCCCGGAACGTCACAGGTCTACATCAGGGGGAGGGACGTTCGTGCAGTTGTGCCCCCTATAGCCGGTACAAGTGCACGGACGTCGTGGCGGTGATGTGGAAGTGAGACCGGACCGTGACGTCCTAGGCGTCTTCGTTACGGGACCCGCGCCCCTCATCACTCCCCATGGACCCGGCCGCCCCCCGGGCCGGCCGCCCGCTCCGGGCGCCGGCGTGCCGCGGCCCGGAGCCCCCCACGTCGAAGGAACCGCCCAGCTACTCGCCGAGCGCCTCGCGCAGCTTCGCGATCTCGCCTTTGAGCTCGAGCAGGTCGGCTTCGAGCCGGTCGAGCCGCGCGGTCTCGGCGGCGACCGAGGGCGCCGGAGCGCGGTCGACCGTACCGGCGCCCACCGGACCGTGGTCGACCGTACCCACCGTGTCCGCGGGTAGGGTCGACCGCGCGTCGGAGGGCCGGGTGGGCTCGGGTGGCGGGACCAGATCTACCGCGTCGTCGCCGCCCAGCACCTGCTCGTAGCGCTCCTCCTTCTGGCCCGGCCGGCGCGGGTGGCGGATCACGAAGCCGCGGTCGGTCAGCCGCTCGAGCACCTCGTTCACGGCGGCGAGGTCGGCGAAACCGCCCTGGTAGCGCTCGGTCCGCTGTTTCAGCTCGCCCGGCGTCTGCGCGCCGCGCAACATCAGCACCGCGAGCAGGTTGAGCTCCGCATCGTCGACCGCGAGCGCCTCCGGCAGCAGGTGACGGTACTTGCGGGCCCGCGAGCCGGCGCCGCTGGTCAACCGCGTCCAGCCGCGCAGCGCGGTGCGCCGCAGCGCATCGGAGACCGTCTGCTCGTCGTAGTCGACGACCGGGTCGCGGTTCGTCGACTGGTTGCAGGCGAGCCGCAGCGAGTTCAGCGAGAGCGGGTAGGCGTCCGGCGTCGTCCGCTGCTTCTCCACCAGGCAGGCGACGACGCGGATCTCGATCGCGTCGGGCTCGGCGGGCACGGGCGTCCGGGCCTCAACCGCGGTCGGGGCGCTCGGGGTAGATCTCGTCGATCGTGACCAGCGCGCGGTAGGGAGCCGCGGCGGCGGCTTCGATCTTCTCCCCCCCGCCCGCCAGGCGGTCGACGACGGCGACGACGCCGGCGATCTCGAGCCCCTCCTCGCGGCAGCGTTCGATCGCCTTCGCGGTCGAGCCGCCGGTGGTCACGGTGTCCTCGACGACCAGGCACCTGACCCCCGCCTCGACCGGTCCCTCGACCCAGCGCTGCAGCCCGTGCTGCTTTTTCTCGCCGCGGACGAAGAAGGCGACCAGGTCGTCGCCGGCGGGCCCGGCGAGCGCCGCGCAGGCGGGCGGGATCGCCGCCGTCGCCGGCCCGCCGACCGCGGTCGCACCGACCTCGTGCGCGGCCGCCGCGATCAGTTCGCCGGCGGCGCGGAAGCCGCCCGGCCGCATCAGCGTGCGCCGCGCGTCGACGTAGTACTGCGCGATCGCCCCACTCGCCAGCGTCACTTCGCCGATCACCAGCGAGTGCTCGCGCAGTTCGCCGAGCAGCGTCCTCTTGGCGGCGTCGAGGTCGGTCACGCGACGGAGAGCTCGCGCTCACCACACATAGATCGACTCGCCGAAATGGAGCTGTTCGTAGATCCGCGGCTGGTCGGCGATGAAGGTCCGCACGCAGCCGTGGCTCGCCGCATAGTTCGGCACTTCGGCGTAGCCGTGGACCGCGTACCCGTTGTGCCAGTAGAACGAGTAGTACATCCCCTCCGAGTTGTAGCCCGGTTCCTGGCGGTAGAAGCTGTAGTGGCCGGTGACGGTCGGCGTCGAGGGCTTACCGGTCGAGACCGGGTAGATCGCGAACGGCCTGCCGTCCTTGATCAGCACCAGGACCTGCTTGTCGAGCGGCACCTCGGCGTGTTCGCCGGCGTCCGGGTACTTGACGTGGTAGCCGCCCCGGCCGGCGAAGACCGCCTTGACGAGCCCCGGGCCGGCCTCTTTGTCGCGGTCCATGTCGTTGACTTTGCGGTAGGCGAGCACCTCGCGACCGAGCCGCGAGGTGAAGCAGTCGCCGCCGCCCGCGACGTAGCCCATCTGCGCCAGGTGCCCCTTGAAGGCGCCGACGACGTCGTCGCACTCGCCGTGGTGCAGGTCGGGGAAGTCGACGGTCCAGCTCTTGCGCACCGTCGAGTCACCGCCGAGCGCCGCGGTGGCGACGTGCTTGGCGGCGACCGCGTACTTGCCGGCCGCCTTGATCACGACGCTCGATTCGAAGGTCCCGGTTTCGTCCGGGCCCTGCTGCACGGCGACCCGCTTGTGGCTCGCCACCTCCTGGCCGTTCAGGTAGAAGGTCACTTCGACGTGCTGGCCGGGGACGAAGGGCGAGACGGTGCCCTTGACCGGGACCGTGTCGAGGATCGTCGCCTTGCCGCCCTCGAGGCCGGTCGGTTCGACCTTGACGGTCGCGTCCGGGACTTCGGCCCTGCCCGGCGCCGGCTTCGGCGCGGCTGCCGCGGTGGCGGGCACCGCCAGGAGCGCGGCGGCTCCGACGGCGAGGGCAAGGCGGCGGATCACGGCGGCAATGGTACTGGCTACTGCCTGGCGAGCAGGTAAATCGCCACCCGACCGGGGAGCCTCACTGGCCCAGCAGCGCGATCGAGTTGTTGATCATGTGCAGGAGGATTCCGGGGATGATCGAGCCGGTCCGCTCGTAGAGCAGTGCCAGCAGGAAGCCGAAGACGATCAGCGGCGGCACCGCGGTGATCCCGGTGAGCGCGTGGAGGGCGCCGAAGATGAGCCCGCAGATCAGCGCCGCCCCGAGCCGCGGCAGCTTCTCCCGCAGCCCGGCGAAGAGCATGCCGCGGAAGCACGTCTCCTCGGCGATCGGCGCCGCGATCACGATCAGCAGGATCTGCAGCACGGTCGGGCCGAAGCTTTCGGCGATGTCCTTCTGCTTCGGTTCGGTGATCACCACCGAGTAGAGGATCGTGAAGGCGAGGTAGAGGGCGAAGGCGAGCGCCATCCAGCCGAAGGCCGACGGGCTGAAGGCGCGGAAGCCGAGCCGTTCGAGGATCCGCCGCAGCCCTTTGGCGCCGCGCATCGAGGCGAGCGCCATCGGCACCAGCAGGAAGCCGAGCTCGGTCCCGATCTGCGAGATGACGTTGCCGAGCGTGCTCAGCGTGCCGTCGAGTTCGCGGGCGACGAACAGGTGGCCGGAGCCGGCGAAGGTGAGGGCGGCGGGCGAGGATCCGGCTTCGATCTTCCGGCCGGTGCGTCCGGGGGCGCCGGAGCCGCGCCCCGCGGTCCCGTATTCGTAGAGGTCGCCGTCCGGTTCGGCGATCCACAGGTTGCCCTTGGCGTCGACGGTGAGCGCGGCGAATTCATCGCCGGATTCGGGTTCGAGTTCCCAGAGGAACCTGCCGGTCGGGGCGAAGGCCCAGACCGTCCCGTCGCCCTTGCCGGAGAGGACGAAGACGTCGCCACGGCCCGCGCCGCCCGCCGTGTCGACCGCGATGTCGTTGTCGTCGTCGCCGAAGTCGAAGGAGCCGGCCGGGGATTCGCCCGCTTCGAGCCGGCCGACGTAGCCGCCCGCGGCGTTCAGCCTCACGACCTCGTCGTTGGCCGCGTCGATCGCGAAGACGCCGCCGGTGGCCGGGGCGACGGCGATCCGTTCTGGTTCGATCGGGACGGGGGTCGACACCGCGCCCGCTTCGATCGTCGCCAGCTGCCGCGGCACGCCCTTGCCCGCCGCCGCGTACCTCAGCAACCGGCCCTGGCTCTTCTCCGAGATCCAGAGGACGCCGCGGCGCGGGTCGAAGGCGACCCCCCGCGAGCCTTCGAGCCCGCCGATCCGCTGCGCCCCGATTTCTTGGCCGAAGGCGCCGAAGACGCGGACTTCGTCTTCGTGGTCGGCAAAGAGGCGGTTGCCCACGGGGTCGACCGCGAGCGCGGTCGCGTCGCCGTTGTCGAAGCTCGCGCCGCTCGAGTAGCTCGGCGGGAAGAGCGCTTCGATCTTGCCTTCCTGGCTGCCGACGATCAGCGCCGGGACGGAGAGGAAGAGGCCGACCGCGAGCGCGGCGACGACGGCCAGGACCGCGGCCCACGGGCCCCAGTTCGAGTAGGGGAATTCGCGCTTCGGTTTGGCGACTTCGCCGCCGACTAGGTTGGCCTCCATGGCGCGTGCAGTCTCACAGGTCTCCCGCTCGACCCGGACCCGACTGACGATCCTGCGCCGCCTGCTGCTGCTCGCCGCCTTCCTCGTCGTCGCCGCGATCGTGCTCGCCCAGTTCACCTCGCTGGGCCGGTTGGCGGCGGGAATCTTCGCCTCGACCGCGGTGCTCGGGCTGATCATCGGCTTCGCCGCCCAGAACACGATCGCCAACGTGATCGCCGGGGTGCTGATCGCGATCACCCAGCCGATCCGGATCGGCGACCGGGTCGGCTTCGAAGAGCGCGAGGGCCGCGTCACCGACATCACGCTCAGCTACACCTTCATCGACCCCGGCGACGGGTCGGCGATCGTCGTCCCCAACCAGCTGCTCGTCCAGGGCATCGTCCACAACCACTCGGGAGCCGACAGCAAGGCTTAGGCTCGGGGCATGACGCAGCGGGGACGGCGTCGGCAGCGGCGCCGCGGCAGCGTGGCAGGCAAGGTGGCGATCGTCGCCGGGACGGTGCTCGCGCTGGTCGCGATCGCGGTCATCGCGGTCACCTCCTGGGTCCTGAACGTGGCCGCCGACGCACCCTCGCTGGCGAGCTGCAGGGCGGCCGGACGGCACGGCAACTCGGTGATCTACGCGGCGAACGGGGAGCGACTGGGGGCGATCGCCGCGCCGGTGGCGAGCGCGCCGGTCCCGGGGGCGAGGCTGCCGCGGAAGCTCGAGCTGGCGACGGTCGCGATCGAGGACCAGCGCTTCTTCCGGCACGGCGGCCTCGACACGCTCGGCATCCTGCGCGCGGCGATCACCGACCTCGAAGCGGGCGAAGCGGCGCAGGGCGGCTCGACGATCACCCAGCAGCTGGTCCGCAACCTCTGCATCGAGCATCCGCGCAAGGACATCGAACGGAAGATCGTCGAAGCGAAGCTGGCGCTGGAGTACTCCGAACACCACTCGAAGCGGCAGATCCTCGGCCAGTATCTGAACACGGCGACCTACGGGACGGTCGAAGGGGCGACCGCGGTGGGGGTCGGCGCGGCGTCGAAGATCTACTTCTCGCGACCGGTCTGGAAGCTGGACGTCGCCCAGATGGCGCTCCTCGCCGGGCTCCCCCAGGCGCCCTCCGAATACAACCCGCTGCTCGACCCGAAGGCGGCGAAGGCGCGGCGGAACGAGGTCTTGAGGAAGATGGCGACGCTCGGCTATCTGGCGCCGCGGCAGGCGCGGCGGCTCGAAGCGCGCGGCCTCGAGCTGAGCCCATCCCATGACTACTTCGCCCACAGGGAGCCCTACTTCTTCGACTACGTCGAACACCTGCTGATCGCCCACTACGGGGCGCGCGAGGTGCGGGGCGGCGGGCTCCGGGTGCACACGACCCTGAGCCCGGAGCTGCAGCGGGTCGGGCTCGAGGCGATGCGCTCGGCGCTGCCCTACTCCACGGATCCGTCCTCGGCGCTGGTCTCGATCGACCCGCGCAACGGTGACATCCGGGCGATGGTCTCGAGCACCTCCTACGCGCAGGACCAGTTCAACCTCGCCGCCCAGGGGCACCGCCAGCCGGGGTCGACCTTCAAGGCCTTCGTCCTCACCACCGCGATCAAGCAGGGCATCGACCCCTACTCGACCTACTACGAATCGAAGCCGCTCGACCTGAACCTGCCGCAATATGGACACTGGGAAGTCCACACCGCCGACGAGGGCTACCAGGGGACGATCAACCTGAAGCAGGCGACGGTCACCTCCGACAACACCGTGTTCGCGCAGCTCGACCTCGACGTCGGGCCGCAGAACGTCGCCGCGACGGCCCGGTCGATGGGGATCACGACGCACCTGCAAGGGCTGCCCGCGGAAGGGATCGGCGGGCTGAAGTACGGGGTCAGCCCGCTCGAACTGAGCGACGCCTACGCGACGCTGGCCTCGGGCGGCGTGCGGCACCGGCCGGTGGCGATCGCCAAGGTGGTCCGGCCGGGCGGGAAGGTCGAACACCCCCAGGGGCCGGCGCCGAAGCGCGTCCTGAGCCCGGCGGTGGCGTGGCAGGTGACGCGGCTCCTGCGCGACAACATCACCGAAGGGACCGGCACGGCGGCCTACACCGGCTGTATCGGGCAGGCGGGCAAGACCGGCACGACCGACGACGAGACCGACGCCTGGTTCTCCGGCTACCAGCCGAACCTGGCGACCGCGGTCTGGGTCGGCTACCCGCAGTCGAACGCGATCTCGATGACCGACGTCCACGGGATCACCGTCTTCGGCGGCACCTTCCCGGCCGAAATCTGGCACTCCCTCTACGCGAATGCAGGGGTTCCGTGCGACGAATTCCACGAACCGGAAGAGCGGATCGAATGGGCGCCGGGATACGGCGAGTTCGTCGCCGCGGCGCCCGGGACCGAGGCGGCGAAGAAGAAAGGCAAAGGCGGGAAAGGGGCCGGCGCCGCGGGCGAAGAACTGCCCGGCCAGGCGACGGTCGGCGGCTACAACCCGAACGCCTACGCGCCGGGCGCGGGCCAGGAAGCGGCGCCGCTGCCGCCGCCCTTGCCGCCGCGCTACGGCGGGCCGAAACCCGGCGTCGGCGGCGGCAAGGCAGCGCCCGAATGAACCCCGTGCGGGCGGCCGGGTAGCGCCCATCGTCGCTGGGCTTGCGTACGGCCTCATGTGGGCGGGATTCCTCGCCTACCTCGGCGTGCTCTGGGTCGCGCCGCGCCTCGGCGTGCGCGTCGTCGGCGCCCTGATCGTCGTCGCGGTCCTCGCCTTCGCCTGCGCCCCGGTGCTGCTGTCCCACGACGCCTTCAGCTACGTCGACTACGCCCGGCTCGGCGTGCGGCACGGCCTCGATCCCTACGTCCACGCTCCGGACGCGGCGCCGAGCGACCCCGCCTTCGCCCACGTCACATGGACCGAAACGCCGAGCGCCTACGGGCCGCTGTTCACGCTCGCGACCTATTCCCTCGCCTGGCTGCCGGTGTGGGCGGCGGTCACGGTGCTGAAGGCGGTGGCGGCGATCTCGGTGCTCGGCCTCGCCTGGGTCGTCTCCCGGCTGGCCGCCTGGCGCGGCGTCGACGAGTCCCGCGCGGCCGCCTTCGTCGCC
The DNA here is from genome assembly GCA_035547715.1 of Solirubrobacterales bacterium. GTDB lineage: Bacteria > Actinomycetota > Thermoleophilia > Solirubrobacterales > 70-9 > VAYN01. The sequence goes on along the minus strand of DASZUH010000400.1, from coordinate 1,121 downwards.
CTCAACCCCTTGGTGCTTGTGCACGTCGTCGGCGGCGCCCACAACGACGGCCTCGCGATGCTCCTGGCGATGCTCGGCGTGGCGGCCTTGGTCGCCCGCCGCGAGGCCGCCTCCGGCGCCACCCTGGTCGCGAGCGCCGCGATCAAGTCGTCAACCCTCTTCGTCGCCCCCTTCGCCTTCACCCAAGCCCTCCGCGACTCGACGTTGATGGGCCGAAAACTTGCCTATATGGCAAGTTTTCGGCCCATCAACAGGTTTGTCGGAGGGGCGGTCGGGGCGGGGGTCGTCGTCGCGGTTGTGGGCTACGTGGCGTTCGGGTGGGAGTGGCTGCACGCGTTCGGGCTGGCGGGCGAAAATCAGGGGCGGACGAGCCATCTCTCGATCCCGGTCACGTTCGCCCGGCTGACGGGGATCGACGAGAGCGCGGTGCGCGTCCTCGCGCTCATCCTCTTCGGTGTCGCCATCGTCTGGCTCCTGGCCAAGACCTGGCAGGGCTTCGACTGGATCCGCGCCGCCGCCTGGGCCGGCTTCGGCCTCCTCCTCGCCACCTCCTGGCTCCTGCCCTGGTACCTGGTCTGGCCGCTGCCGCTCGCCGCCGTCGCCCGCGACCGCCGCCTCGCCGTCCTCCTCCTCGCCCTCACCGCCTACCAATTGGGCGCCCGCATCCCCCTCTGACCGGCCGAAGGGAGTCGCGTGCCCCGCCACGAAGGCCCGTGGTCCGTCACACCCCCCAATGTTGATGGGCACGGAACCGTTACGGGAGCGTGGATTTCCTCCCGTCCCTGTGACCCCTTCCCCACGGAACCCCTCAGCCGCGCAACCAACCACTCGATGGTTGATTCCGGGGGGCGGTGGCGGCGCGAGCCGGCGCCCGGGGCTGGCGGCCGTCCGAGGTGCGCCCGGCCGTCCCGTCCACGGCCCTGGCAGGTTGTGGCCGTGGCCGGGACGGCCGGGTCCGTGGGGAGTGGGAGGGTTCGTGACGTGCGCCGGGGATGTGCACGTGTCGTGGGGAAGGAGCGCATGATCCGCCACGGAGGCGAGCGGTCCGTCACGAAGGCCCATGGAACGTCACGGTCCCTCCCGTCTTCCTCATACCTCGCCCGGGTGCGTTAGGGGGGGGG
>DASZUH010000399.1:0-11471 GCA_035547715.1 Solirubrobacterales bacterium | reverse complement strand
CCTCGACCGGCAACCTCGCCAACGCGGTCGCCGCCCACGCCGCCGCCGCCGGGCTCGAGTCCTACGTCTTCGTCCCCTCCAACCTGGAGGAGCAGAAGCTGCTCGCGACCGGGGTCTACGGGACCAACCTGGTCGGCGTGCACGGCAACTACGACGACGTCAACCGGCTCTGCACGCAGCTCGCCGAGGAGTACCCGTGGGCGTTCGTCAACGTGAACCTGCGGCCGTACTACGCCGAGGGGTCGAAGACGCTCGCCTTCGAGACCGTCGAGCAGCTCGGCTGGCAGCTGCCCGACCGGGTCGTCAGCCCGATCGCCTCCGGCTCGCTCTTCACCAAACTCGGCCGCGGCTTCCAGGAATGGCTGGATATCGGCCTGGTCGAGGGCGAGCAGCCGACCTTCAACGGCGCCCAGGCGACGGGATGCAGCCCGGTGGCGACGGCCTTCGCCGAAGGCTGGGACGTCTGCAAGCCGCAGCGCCCCGACACGATCGCGAAAAGCCTGGCGATCGGCGACCCGGCGGACGGGCCCTACGCGATCGAGCACGCGCGGCGGACCGGGGGCGGGATCGACTCGGTCACCGACCCGGAGATCCGCGAAGCGATCAAGCTGCTCGCCGAGACGACCGGGATCTTCACCGAGACCGCGGGCGGCGTGACGATCGGCGTGCTGCGCAAGCTGGCCGAACGGGGCGAGCTGCAGAGCGGCGAAAGGGTCGTCGCCTACATCACCGGCGAGGGGCTGAAGACCCTCGACGCGACCCGCGATACGTTCTCCATGCACGAGATCGATCCGAGTCTCGACAGCTTCGATGCCGAGTTCGCCCAGGAGGTTTCCGTCTGATGAGCGTCACCGTGAAGATCCCGACCCAGCTGCGCGCCGCCACCGGCGGCCAGGCGGAAGTCGAGGTGGAGGGCAACAACGTCGGCGAGGCGCTCGACGCGGTCTTCGCCGCCTACGGCGACCTGCGCGAGCGGATCACCGAGGACGGTACCCTGCGCCGCTTCGTCAACGTCTACGTCTCCGGCGAGGACATCCGCTTCCAGCAAGGCCTGGAGACGGCGATCCGCGCGGGCGACGAGGTCACCATCCTGCCCGCTGTCGCCGGAGGGTGACCAAACCGCCCGTCGTCATCCTCTGCGGCGGCCGCGGGACGCGGCTCCGGGAGAAGACCGAGACGGTGCCGAAGCCGCTGGTCGAGATCGGCGGGCGACCGATCCTCTGGCACGTGATCGGCATCTACGCGGCGCAGGGCTTCGACCGCTTCCTGCTCGCGACCGGCTATCTCGGTGAGCAGGTCGAGCGGTTCGTCGCGGCGGGGCGCTGGCCGGTGCCGATCTCGGTCGAGTGCGTCGACACCGGGCTCGACACGCCGACCGGCGGGCGGATCGCGGCGCTCGCGGAGCGGCTCGGCGGTGAGACGTTCTGCGCGACCTACGCCGACGGGGTCGCCGACGTGGACCTCGGGTCGCTGCTCGAAGGACACCGGGCGAGCGACGCCCTGGCGACGGTGACCGTGGTGCGGCCGGACCTCCCCTGGGGCGTCGCCGAGCTCGACGGCGACCGGGTCACCGGCTTCGTCGAGAAGCCGCGCTCCGGGCAGTGGATCAACGGCGGCTTCTTCTGCTTCGAGCCGGGTGCGCTCGACCACATCGGCCCCGACTCGGTGCTCGAGCGCGAGCCGCTGGCGGCGCTCGCCGCGGCCGGCCGCCTGCGCGCCCACCGCCACGAGGGCTTCTGGGACTGCATGGACACCTACAAGGACGCGGTCCTCCTCGACGACCTCTGCCGCAGCGGCACCGTCCCCTGGCCCGCCTGGCATGTTGATGGGCCGAAAACTTGCCATATAGGCAAGTTTTCGGCCCATCAACGTCGTGGTTCCGTGGCGGCGCATGACTAGGGCGCTCGTCACGGGCGGGCACGGGTTCGTGGGGTCGCACCTCGCGGCGGGGCTGCTCGCCGCCGGCGCCGCGGTCCGGGTGCTCGACCGGCCCGCGCCGCGCCACACCGACCTCGGCGGGCCACGGACCTCGGGGCTCGACCTGCTCGGGATCCGGGGCGAGGTCGAACTGGTCGAGGCCGACCTGCTCGACGGGGAGGGTGTCGCCGCCGCGGTGGCCGGCTGCGATTCCGTCTTCCACCTCGCCGCGCAGACGATCGTCGGCGTCGCCCGCCGCTGCCCTCACGAGACGGTCGACGTCAACGTCCGCGGCTCCTGGAACGTCTTCCTCGCCTGCCGCGAGGCCGGCGTCGGCAGGATCGTCTTCGCCTCCTCCGACAAGGCCTACGGCACCGCGCCCGAGCTGCCCTACCGCGAGGACATGCCGCTGCGCGCCGATCATCCCTACGACTCCTCGAAGGCGGCCGCCGACGTGATGGCGCGCGGGCTGGCGCGGGAGTGGGGGCTGCCGCTGGCGGTCAGCCGCTTCGCCAATGTCTACGGCGGCGGCGACCTCAACTTCACCCGGCTGGTGCCGGAGGCGGCGATCGCGGTCGCCGACCGGCGGGCGCCGCGGATCCGCTCCGACGGCGCTCCGCGGCGCGACTTCCTCCACGTCGACGACGCGGTCGCCGCCTACTTCGCGATCGCGGGCGCGCTCGACGCGGGCGGTGCGGTGGGCGAAGCCTTCAACGCGGGCGGCGACCAGCCGCACTCGGTCCGCGAGGTCGTCGACCTGGTCGCCGAGGTGGGCGGGGGAGAGGTCGCCCCCGAGTACGGGCCGGGGCTGCCGCCCGGCGAGATCCTCGACCAGTACCTCGATTCGACCAAGCTCCGCGAGCTGACCGGCTGGGCACCGGCCGTCGACCTGCGGACCGGCCTGGGGCGTACCGTGGAGTGGTACCGCGAGCACGAGGAGGTGCGTCCCTGATGTGCGGGCGCTTCACCGTCACCACCAAGGACACGAAGTCGATCGCCGACCGCTTCCAGGTCGAACTGGAGAAGGCGCTCGCGAAGGGCCACGAAGGCGGCGCGCCCGCAGCGAAGGAGACGGCCAAGGCCAATGGCCCCGACGGCGCCGCCGCCGCGGAGAAATCCCCGCCGGGGCTCGGCCGCTTCAACGTCGCGCCGACCCAGGAGATCCTCGTCGTCCGCGACGATCCGGACGAGGAGAGGGCCGCCGCGGGCGAGCGCGAGGCGCGGCTGATGCGCTGGGGCCTGGTGCCGGTCTGGGCCAAGGACCTCAAGGTCGGCTACCGGATGATCAACGCCAAAGCGGAGAACCTCGAGACGAGCAAGGCCTACGGACCGCTGGTCGGCAAGTTCCGCCACCGCTGCCTGATCGTCGCCGACGGCTTCTACGAGTGGATGAAGGCGGAGGACCCCAAGCAGCCGCGCCGGCCGTGGCGCTTCACCGTCGACGGCGGCGCGCCGTTCGCCTTCGCCGGCCTCTGCACGCGCAAGCGGTGGGACGACCCCGAGGAGCGCGGCGTCGATCCCGACGGCTACCTCTACAGCGCGACGATCATCACGACGACGCCGAACGCGGTGGTGCGCCCGGTCCACGACCGGATGCCGGCGATCCTCCCCGGGCCCGAGGCCGAGGCGGCCTGGCTCGACCCGCGCCTCTCGACCGAGGAGGCGATCGCGATGTGCAGGCCGCTCGACGCGGGCCGGATGGAGGCCGCGCCCGCCAACCCGGCGCTCAACAAGGTCGGGAAAGGGATGGCCGAGGGGCCGGAGCTGCTGGTCGCCCCGGCGGCCTGAGGGCGGCGCGGGCGGGAGGCCCTATTCGCCTTCCGCTTCTTCGCCTTCGCCCGCGGCTCCTTCGCGTTCTTCGGCTTCTTCGCGTTTTTCGGCCGCCGCCGCTTCGGCTTCTTCGTTGATCGGCGGCGAGATGTTCGGCAGCGCGCCTTCGGTGCGCACCGTCGCCTTGCCGGCCGAGACGGTGAGCGTGCAGGAGATCGTCGCCGCGGGCGCTTTCCGCGAGCGCCAGACCGTGTAGAACGGCAGCTTGACCGTCGTCTTCGCCTTCCCTTCGGGAAGGAAGTATTCGATGTTCTCGGTGTCCACTTCGTATTTGGGCCAGTTGAGCTTGACGCCCTGGATCGTGGTGAAGCGGGTCGGCATGTCGCCGGTTTCGACGAAGGCGACCGGGTGACCGTGCGAGGCGAAGCGGACGACGATTTCTTCCGGCACCGGCTGGCCGTAGATCCCTTCGGCGGAGGAGCGAGGATAGGTCGTGCGCAGGCCCCCTTCGCTCTGGCCGATCAGGGTCTCGCTCCTCGTCGCGTGGGTGCTGCAGAGGATTTTGCCGCTGCCGATCGGCGCGCCTTCGTCGATCCGGAGCGTGGTGAGGACGCGGAAGAGCGACCAGCCGGCGACGTTCGTGCCGGTCGCCTGGATCCTCCCCGGCAGGAGGACCATCTTCGCTTCGTTGCTGCCCGGGACGGTTGCCGGCTTCGACGCCGGGATCGCCGCCTGCTGCACCCATTCGAGGTGGGCCGCGTCGCCGGTGGCGCCGCCGCCGGAGAGGACCGCCGCCGCGAGCGTGGCGATCAGGCCGACCACGACGACGGCGATCGCGCCGCGGGGGATGCGCTCGTCGGGCGGGACCGAGGATCGCTTGATCGAAGGGAGCTTCACTGCCGCGCGACAGTATTGAAAAGGGCCGACGTGGTGTCACGTCCGCCGCGCTCTGGGGTACCACTGTGACCATGCCATCGATCGATGCAAGCTTCTCGACCGCTCAGACAGTTTCCGTACACGGCCGTTCGGTCAGCTACCTGGCGGCGGGGGAGGGGCCGCTGCTCCTGCTCGTCCACGGAATGGCCGGGACCGCCCGCAACTGGGATCCGGTGATCGCGCCCCTGGCGCTCCACAACACCGTCGTCGCGCCCGACTTCCCCGGTCACGGCGACTCGGCGCCCGGCGGCGGCGACTACAGCCTCGGCAGCCTGGCGAGCGGGTTGCGCGATCTGATGATCGCCCTCGGCCACGAGCGGGCGACGCTGGTCGGCCACAGCCTCGGCGGCGGCGTCGCGCTCCAGTTCGCCTACCAGTTCCCGGAGATGGTCGAACGGCTGGTCCTGGTCTCGAGCGGCGGGCTCGGGCCCGAGGTCGGCATGATCCTGCGCGCCGCGGCGCTCCCCGGCGCCGACCTCTTCCTGCGGGCGACGGCGGGCCCCGGCGCGGCCGCGGGCGGCTGGCTGGGCGGCGCGCTCGGCAAGGTCGGGCTGCGCCCGAACGCCGACCTGGCCGAGGTCGGCCGTGCCTACGCCTCGCTCGCCGACGCCGACCGCCGCAAGGCCTTCCTCTCGACCCTGCGCGCGGTGGTCGACACCGACGGCCAGCGCATCGCCGCCCTCGACCGCCTCTACCTCGCCGAGGACCTGCCGGTGCTGATCGTCTGGGGCGAGCGCGACCCGATCATCCCGGTCGGCCACGGCCGCGCCGCCCACGCCCAGCTCCCCGGCAGCCGGCTCGAGGTCTTCCCCGGCGTCGGCCACGTGCCGATGCTGGAGAGCCCCGGCCGCTTCGCCGCCGTCCTCCAGCGCTTCCTCGACGAGACCGAGCCCGCCGAATTCGACGGCGCCCAGTGGCGCGCCCGGTTCAAGGCGGGTTAGGGGTTCGGTTTCGGGGCGGGGCCGGGCCGGGTGATTCCGATTCGGGGGCGGGGTGGCCGGGCGTGGTGGGTCGCGGGGGCGGCCCGGGACGTGGGGGTTCCGTGGGGAAGCGGTCACAGGGACGGGAGGAACTCCGGGCTTCCGTCACGGTTCCACGAGGAACGTCACAGGTCCACATCAGGCCAGGGGACGTTCGTGCAGTTGTGCCCCCCATGGGCGGCACAAGTGCACGGACGTCGTGGCGGTGATGTGGAGGTGGGACGGGACCGTGACGTCCCATGGGTCTTCGTCACGGATCCTGCGCCGCAGCCGGAGGAGGGGCCGCCGGCCGGCGACGGGCGTGGTTCCCGGGGGAAGGTCACGGGGACGGGAGGAACTCCACGCTCCCGTCACCCTTCTGCCCGGTTCGTCACTGGTCCGCATGCCTTCGGGCACCTCCGCTGGGGCCCGGGACGAACCTGTCGCCTTTAGTAGCCCTGTGGGCTACTAAAGGCGACAGGTTGACGGCTGGGTCCCGGGAGGTCGGGAGGAGGTGTGACGTTTCATGGGCCTTCGTCACGGACCCCGCGCATTCGCGACCGATCATGCGCTCCTTCCCGGCGACACGCGCACGTCCACCCGGCGCACGCCACGAAGCCTCATCACTCCCCACGGACCCGGCCGTCCCGGCCACGGCCACAACCTGCCAGGGCCGTGGACGGGACGGCCGGGCGCAACTCGGACGGCCGCCTCCCCCGGGCGCCGGCTTCAAACGCCGGCTTGCGTCGCAACCGCCCCTTGAATCAACCATCTAGGCTCGGCGGGTGCGGGTCGCGACCTGGAACGTCAACTCGGTCAAGCAGCGGCTGCCGCGGCTGCTGCCGTGGCTCGACGAACGTGAGCCTGACGTCGTCTGCCTGCAGGAGACGAAGCTCGGCGACGAGGCGTTCGGCGAGTTGCTCGGCGCCGACCTCGGTGAGCGCGGCTACGAGTTCGCGGCGCACGGCGAAGGGGCGTGGAACGGGGTGGCGATCCTCTCCCGCGTCGGTCTCGACGACGTCGTCCCGGGGCTGCCCGACGGGCCGGGGTTCCCGGAGCAGGAGGCACGGGCGGTTTCCGCCACCTGCGACGGGGTGCGCATCTGGTCGGTGTACGTGCCAAACGGCCGCGAACCCGACTCCGACCACTACAAGTACAAGCTCAAGTGGCTGGCGGCGCTGCGCGACCGCGTCGCCGCCGGCCCCGACGACGTCATGGTCTGCGGCGACATGAACATCGCCCCGACCGACGCCGACGTCTTCGACCCGGCCGCCTACGTCGGCCACACCCACGTCACCCCGCCCGAGCGCGAAGCCCTCGCCGACCTCGAGTCGACCGGCCTCCAAGACGTGGTCCGCGACCGCTGGCCCGACGACCGCGTCTTCTCCTACTGGGACTACCGCGCCGGCATGTTCCACAAAGACCTCGGCATGCGGATCGACCTGATCCTCGCCTCCGCCCCGGTCGCCGCCCGCGTCAAGGCCGCCTGGATCGACCGCAAGGCCCGCAAAGGCAAAGGCCCGAGCGATCACGCCCCGGTGGTGGTCGACCTCGACACCGCCCCGGACGGCGACATCGGCCCCGTGGTCCCGCCCCCCTCGCGCCCGGTGACGAAGCAGGGCGTCCATAAGATCCCGCAGGCGCGGGACTAGGGCCCGGGTCGTTCTGCGTCCGGGTCAGCGCCGGCCGAGCGCCGCCTGGCTCGCCAGGTGCTGGTGCACGAGGCGCACCGACATCGAGCCCTCCCCCACCGCCGAGGCGACCCGCTTGATCGAGCCGGTGCGGCCGTCGCCGACGGCGAAGACGCCGGGCAGGCTGGTCTCCAGCGGCATCGACGGGCGGCCGCCGTTGACCGGGTCGACGTCGAGGTGGGTGACGTCGAGGTCGCCACCGGTGAGCAGGAAGCCGTCGTCATCCTTGGCCAGCTGGCCGTCGAGCCACTCGGTGCAGGGGTCGGCGCCGATGAAGATGAAGAGCCCACCGACGTCGAGGTCGCGGCGCTCGCCGGAGCGGTTCTCCTCGATCGTCAGCCCGTCGAGGCTCGCGTCCCCGTGGATCTCCCGCACCTCGGTGTGGAGCAGGACCTCGATGTTCTCGATCGCCTCGATCTGCTCGACCAGGTAGTTCGACATCGAGGCGCCGAGCTCGCCGCCGCGCAGCAGCAGGAAGACCTTTTCGGCGGTGCCGGAGAGGAAGACCGAGGCCTGGCCGGCCGAGTTGCCGCCGCCGACCACCGCCACCGCCCCGCTCCCGCACATCCGCGCCTCGACCAGCGTGGCGGCGTAGAAGACGCCCGCCCCGTTGAGGCGCTCGCAGCCGTCGACCGGCAGCCGGCGGTAGCTCGCGCCGGTGGCGAGGACGACCGTGCGCGCCGCCAGTTCGTCGCCGCTGTCGAGGGCGACGACGTAGCGGCCGTCCTCGTGGCGCAGGCCGAGGGCGCGCTCGGGGACGGCGGTGCGGAGGCCGAAGCGACGCGCCTGGGCGATCGCCCGCTCGGCCAGCTCGGAGCCCGAGATGCCGGCCGGGAAGCCGAGGTAGTTCTCGATCCGCGAGGAGGTGCCCGCCTGGCCGCCGAGCGCGACCGCGTCGATCATGATCGTCGAGAGCCCCTCGGTCGCCGCGTAGACGGCGGCGCCGAGACCGCCCGGACCGCCGCCGACGATCAGCGTGTCCCAGGCCTTCCGCGCCGTCTTGTTGGGGGCGCGGAGGTTGAGCGCGGTCGCCGCCTCGAGGATCGTCGGCGCGCGCAGCGCGGTCTCGCCGCTGATCAGCATCGGCAGGTCGTCCTCGGCCGGCGGCCGCCCGTCGGCGGCCGGCGCGGCGAGGTCGGAGCCGTCGAGGTCGAGGAAGCGGTGCGGCACCCGGTTGCGGGTGAGGAACTCGCGCAGCTCCCGCGTCCCCGGGTCGCCGCCGTGGCCGATCAGCCGGGCGCCGCTTTCGGCCTCGATGATGATCGCCCGCCGGCTGACCAACGCGTTCGTGATCAGGTCGCCGAGCCGGGTGTCGCGGGAGATCACGCCGCGCAGCGCCTCGCGGTCGACCAGGATCGCCTCGCCCGCCTGGGCGACGCGGGCGCTGAGCAGCGTCGGTTCGAGCGTGATCAGGTTCAGCTCGCCGGCGAACTGACGGGCGCCGTAGCTGACCAGGACGCGCTCGTGCGGGGTGTCGATCGCGTCGACGATCTCGACGCAGCCGGTGACCACCACGGTCAGGTCGTAGTCGAGCTCGCCGGGGGAATAGAGGACCTGGCCGGTCTCGAGTTGCACCGTGCGACCGGCCGCCCGCAGCGTCTCCAGCTGCGCCGGGTCGAGGCGGGGGAAGACGACGTCGCTTTCGGCGGCGACCGGCGTGGTGTCGAGTTCGGGACGGGGCGGCTCGGCGTCACTCATCGCTGGATCAAATCTACGGAACTCGCCCCCTGGTCACCTGAGAGTGAGACCGTGCCTCGACGCCCTGGATCCCCGCGCCCTCCTCCCCCGGTGCGGAGAAGCGCAGCATCCGCCACGAACGCCCCGGTCCGCCGCATCCCACGTCACATACCCCACCCCCGGCGTGTCCCTGCTATGACACGCGATGAAAGGGGAACGTGACATGACCGAAGTCGACTGGCCGACTCGCGCCTTCGAGGAGCAGCGGCCGCGCCTGCGGGCGGTCGCCTATCGGATGCTCGGCTCGACCGCCGAGGCCGACGACGCCGTGCAGGAGGCGTGGCTGCGGCTGCAGCGGGTTCGGGCGGAGGAGATCGAGGACATCGGCGCCTGGCTGACCACCGTCGTCGCGCGGATCGCCCTGAACATGCTGCGCTCGCGAAACACGCGCCGCGAGCAGCCCTTCGAGCCGCACATGCCGGAGCCGATCGTCGACCCGATCGACGGCACCGACCCCGAGCACGAGGCGCTCGTCGCCGACTCGGTCGGCCTCGCCCTGCTGATGGTGCTGGAAACGCTGGGGCCGGCGGAGCGGCTCGCCTTCGTCCTCCACGACATGTTCGCGGTGCCCTTCGACGAGATCGCGCCGATCGTCGACCGCAGCCCCGACGCCGCGCGCCAGCTCGCCAGCCGAGCCCGCCGCCGCCTGCGCGCCGCCGACCTCCCCGCCGCCGACCGCGCCGAGCAGCGCGAGCTCGTCGAAGCGTTCCTCGCCGCCTCGCGCGAGGGCGACTTCGAGGGCCTGGTCGCGGTGCTCCACCCCGACGTCGTCCTGCGCGCCGACTTCGGCCCGCCGCGCGGCTACGAGGAGGTCCGCGGCCGCGAGAACGCGCTCAGGCGGGCGCGCGCCTTCGCCCGGCTCGACCTCGAGATCCGGTTGGTCCAGGTCAACGGCGTCCCCGGCGTGGTCACGATGCGGCCCGACGGCACGCCGTTCTCGCTCGGCTCGATGGTCGTGCGCGAGGGCCGGATCGCCGAGATCTACTTCCTCGCCGATCCGGAGCGCCTCGCGCGGCTCGACCTCGAGCGCCTGCGCGGCTAGCGGGCGGCGCCGGCGAGCGGGACCTCGCAGGCGGCCGAGAAGCCCTCCGACTCGACCCCGAGCGCCACGTTCGAGCGGGTCGCCAGGTTGGCGAAGCCGATGTAGGCGGTCAGCTCGACCAGCCCCCGCGGACCGAGCTCTTCGAGCAGCGCCGCGGTCATCTCGTCGGTGACGGTCGGCGGGGTCGCGGTCACCGCCTCGGCGTAGTCCATCACCCGCCGCTCCAGCGGGGTGAAGACGTCGGACTCGCGCCAGCGCGGTACCTGGCTCGCCTTCTCCAGGTCGAGGTCCTGGGCCTGCGCCATGAAGTAGCCGATGTCGAGGCACCAGCCGCAGCCGACCCGCGCCGACACCGCCATGTGGGCGAACGTCTTCAGGCTCTCCTCGACGCCGTCCCAGGCGGACGCGCGCCCGCCGAGGTCGAACGTCGCCATCGCCACGTCGGGACTGTGCCAGGTCGCCTCGACCGGCGCCGGCACTTTGCCGAACCGCTCGACGATCGGCTCCACCCCACCGTCGATCTCCGCCTTCGGGACTCGCAACGTCATCTTTTCCTCCTTGGTCGTGTTGCGTTCTCTACGAGGCAGACACGACGGGCGCGGCGGATGTGACGGGGACGGCGGCGACGTCGTCCCGGCGGTCAGCCCTCGGCGCCCTCGAAGTGCGACTCGGCGACCGTCACCGGCGCGGCCGGATCCGGGACGAGCGCGCGCCAGGCCCAGACCGCGCCCGCGTAGAGGACGACCGAGATCACGGTCGCGGCGCTCACCACCATGCCCGCCGCGGTCGCCGCCGCGAGGTTGGTCGTGCCGAGCGCGGCGACGGTCGCCGCCGGGCCGGTGCCGACGCCGAGCGGCAGCAGTCCCACGGCGCCCATCGTGAAGAGGACGAGGGCGACGTGGGCCGGGTCGGCGGGGAGGTCGAAGCCGGCGAGGACGATCCAGGTGCGCAGGAAGGCCATCGCGGTGAAGCCGGCGACGACGAGGGCCAGGCGGTTGCGCAGGTCGGGGTCGGCGATCACCCCGAGCCCGGCGGCGAGCCGGCGATGGCGGCAGCGGGCGTAGGCGAGGCGCAGCGCGCAGAGCACGGCGACGGCGCCGGCGAGCAGCGCCCACGGGGTCCAGGCGGGGATCAGCCCGCCGACCGCAGTCGAGCCGATCGCCGCGAGGATCGCCGAGCCGCAGACCTCGAACATCACGATCGGCGCGTCGCCGAGCGCCATCTGCGAGGCGGCGGGCGCCCCCGGACCGCCGTAGCGGCGCAGCAGCGCCACCCGCATCGGCATCGCCGCCTGCCCCTGCAGCGTGCCGGCGAGGAAGGCGCCCGCGTTGGCGGCGTGGACCGCCCGCGGCTCGAGCCGCTCCCCGCCCGCCGCGCGCAGCACCGTCCGCCAGGCCTCGGTCCGCAAGGACAGCGTCA
>DASZUH010000398.1:0-1790 GCA_035547715.1 Solirubrobacterales bacterium | reverse complement strand
CCGAACCGTGACGGAAGCCCGCAATTCCTCCCGTCCCTGTGCTCCCTTCCCGCCGAACCCCTCACGTCCCGGGCGTCTCGTGGCAAGCGGGCAACCTGCAGGGCCGCCACGAGACGCCCGGGACGCACCTCGGACGGCCGCCGCGGCCACGAGTCGCCCGGGCCGCCGCCCCGACGCACCTCGGACGGCCGCCGCGGCCACGAGTCGCCGCGAGACCCCCGCAACCCACCTCGGACGGCCACCCCGTCCTCGGCCAGCCGCCCGGGCGCCCGCTTCCGCGGCCCGAGCCCTCTACGGCCGGATGTCCGGAAAGCGGTTGGCCCGCTGGCCGAGCAGCTCGGCGATCGCTCGCATCTCGACCAGGAGGTCGTCGAGCATCGCCTCGGTGGCGGTGTGGATGCGGACCTCGGCGGCGGCGCGGTCGGCCTCGACTTGGTCGATCCGCGCCTCCAGGCGCGCGGTGCGCTCCTCGACCTTGTCGATGCGGCCGTCGAGCTTGCGCTCGGTGCGCTTGGTGCGCTTCTTGACGTAGAGGCGGGTGTCCTCGCGCAGGGTGTCGAGCTCCCGCCGCAGGGCCTCGTCCTCGGCGCCCGCGCGGCTCTGTTCGGCGAGCATCTCTTCGACCCCGCCGCGGACCCGTTCGATCTCCTCGTGCAGCTGCGCCCGCGCCCGCTCGGCGGCCGCCGAGATCGGCGGCTCGGGGCGGTCGGGCGGGGGATCGATCGGATTCGGCACGGCGTTCACCCGACGAAATCCTACGGCCGGGCCCGGCGGCGCGGCTCCGTCTCCCGCCGACCAATAGGATTCCGTCCCGATGGGTCCCGTCGTTGCCGAGATCGAGGTCGAAGCCACCCGCGAGGCGGCCTTCGCGCTGATCTCCGACCTCGGCCGCCGTCCCAGCTTCACCGACCACTTCCTCACCGGCTTCCGCCTCACCCGGATCGAAGCCCGTGGGGAGGGAGCCGGGGCGCGCTTCCGGGTCAAGGCGCCGTTGCGCTCGCCCTGGGAGGACACGACGATCACCCGGATCAGCGAGCCGAACCGGATCGAGGAGCGCGGCGCCGGCGGCCGCAGCAACCGGATCCCGAACCACACGGTCTGGGAGATCGAGCCGAGCAAGGCCGGGATGATCCGGGTGCGCGTCACCCACTGGACCGAGCCGAAGGAACCGATCGACAAGCTGGTCGAGTCGCTCAGCTTCGCTGCGCATTTCCAGCGCAAAGGCTGGCAGCAGGCGATGAAGCGCCTGCGCGACATCCTCGAGGGCGGCGTCCCCGCGGGCGAGCGGATCGCCGTCGCCGGGGGGAACCGCTACGTGACCGGCATCCCCTAATAGACTCCCCGCCGCCCATGATGAAGAAGAACCGCCGTCTCGCGCTGCCCGCCCTCGCCGCCCTGATGCTGGCCCTGCTGGCCATCGGGGTCTCGGCCTGCGGCTCGGGCAACCCGCGCGAAGTGGAAGAGGGTGAAGTCGTCAAGGTCGGCAAGCTCGAGTACACGGTGGTCTTCTCCCGGTACCTGAACGAAAACGACCCCGAGGACGTCGCCTACCTGAAGGGCCAGCCGCCGGTCAAGAACGACCACAACTACTTCGGCGTCTTCCTCCAGGTCTTCAACCCGAACCACAGCTCCTTCACCCTGGCGCACACGCTGACGATCACCGACTCGACCGGCAAGCGCTACAAAGCTCTGCCGAGCGAAAGCGAATACGCCTTCCCGTTCAGCAGCATCCTCACCGAAAACGAACCGATCCCGGTGAACGACTCCTCGGCCCAGTCCGGTCCGATCCG
>DASZUH010000397.1:0-3627 GCA_035547715.1 Solirubrobacterales bacterium | reverse complement strand
GGCGCCAGCCAACGGCCCATCGAGCCGCTGCCGCAGCCGAGGTCGTGGATGACCCTGGGGCCGCCCGCGGGGAGCGCCCGCTCGAGGGCCTCCGCGAGCTCGCGCGAGCGGGCCTCGGCGTCCGCGGGCTCCCGCAGCGCGAGCCATCCCGGGCTGACGCGGATCACCTCGGCGCTCATCGCGAAGCCTCGGCCAGGACCCCGGCGACGGCCGACGCGGTGGTCGACCAGGGACGCAGTGACCCGCGCCGCTCGCGGGCGGCGCGGCGCAGCCGCGTCCGCAGCGCGCCGTCGCCGAGCCACGAGGCCAGGGCGTCGCCGAGCGCGGCCGGGTCCTCGGGCGCGACGAGCAACCCGGGACGGGTCCCGTCCGCACCCTCGCCGAGCGCCTCCCCCACTCCACCGACGTCGGCGGCGATGACCGGCAGGCCGCGGGCGAGCGCCTCGGTGACGACGAGGCCGTAGGTCTCGGCGCGCGAGGGGTGCACCAGCAGGTCGGCGGAGGCGTAGGCGCGTTCGAGGTCGGCTCCGGTGAGCGCCCCCGGGAACGACACGCGCTCGCCCGGTCCCGCGTCCCGCGAGCGCCGACGGAGCCGCCGGGCGAACGCCGGGTCGCGGTCCAGGCGGCCCACGCAGGCGCAGCGCCAGGCGGGCGCCGCGATCGACCCGAGCGCCTCGAGCAGGATGTCGTGGCCCTTCTCGAAGGTCACCGCGCCGACGCAGAGCAGCGCCCCGCCGGGCTCGTTTCCGCTCGCCGGCGCGGCGGGCTCGGCGCCGGGCTCGGCGACGTGCACCCGCTCCGCGGGCAGGCCATAAAGGTCCACCAGCCGGCGCCGGGCCCAGGCGCTCGTCGTCACGATGGCGGTGGCGGCGGCGAGGGCCGCGCCCTCTCGCTCCCGCGCGCCCTCCTCGACCGGGCGGTGGCCGAGCGGCATATGGACGAGCACGACGAGGCGCAGCCGATTCGCCTGCGGCACCAGCACCTCCGGCGCGGTCGAGGCGATCAGCCCGTCGAGCAGCACGACGGCGTCATCGGGGGCCCCTCGCAGGGTCGCCTCGAGGGCCGCGAACGAGGCGCCGTCGGGACGACGCCAGAAGCCCGCGACGGGGCGCCGGTCCGCCGACCACCCGTGCCGGCCGAGCTCACGGCAGAGGTGGCGGTCATAGGTGTTGCCGCCGCTCGGCCGCAGTGGATCGTCGATGCCGTCGGGCACGACGAAGTACACCGACCTCACAGCGGCCGTTCGTAGCTCGCCCAGGCGACGGGGGACTCGCGCAGCGTGACCAGGAGGGCGTCGAGCTCGCGAGCCGACTCGCCCATGGCGCCGCCGCGGGCGTGCTCGGCGAGTCGATCGGCGATCAGCCGGGCGAGGACCTCGGTCGTCGTGTTCACGCCGGCCAGGGCGGGCTCGTCGTCGAGGTTGCGGTAGGTGAGCCCGGCCAGCACGCCGCGCAGCTGCTCGGCCGCCCGGCCGATGTCGATCACGATCCCGTCGGCGTCGAGCTCCGCGCGCCGGAACGTGGCGTCGACCACGTAGGTCGCGCCGTGCAGGCGCCGGGCGGGCCCGAAGGTCTCGCCGCGCAGGCTGTGGGCGATCATCATGTGGTCACGGACGGTCACGCTGAACACGGTCACTCCCCCTCGTAGGCGATGGTGTGGCAAAGCGCCGGCAGCCGCCCGGCGGCGAGCCGGGCCATCACGTCGGGCAGCTCGCCGAAGCGGGACCGCCCGGTGAGCAGGGCGTCGAAGGCCGGGTCGCGCAGCAGCTCGAGCGCCAGTGCCAGGCGCTCGGCGGTCGTCCGGCTCCCGGCGCGCGCCGGGGAGAGCGTGCCGACCTGGCTCGCGCGGATGCCGAGCCGGCGCGAGTGGAAGGCGCCTCCGAGCGACAGCCGGACCTCCTCGTCGCCGTACCAGCTGAGGTCGACCACGGTGCGCTCGGGCGCGAGCAGCTCGAGCGAGCGCTGCAGCCCGGCCGCGGTGGCGCTCGTGTGGACGACGAGGTCGCGGTCGCCCGCCGCGTCGGCGGGCAGCGCGAAGTCGACGCCGAGCGCGGCCGCGACCTCGGCCCGGGTGACGTCGACGTCGACCAGCGTCACCTGCGTCGCCGGGAAGCGGCTCAGCAGGCGCGCCACGCAGCAGCCCACCATCCCGGCACCGACGACGGTGACCCGGTCGCCGAGCAGCGGCGCGGCGTCCCACAGGGCATTGATCGCGGTCTCGACCGTGCCCGCGAGGACGGCACGGGCCGCCGGCACGTCCGCGGGCACGATGGTCACCGCGCTCACCGGCACGACGTAGGCGGTCTGGTGCGGGTAGAGGCAGAAGACCGTCCGGCCGCGCAGCGCCGCCGGTCCCCGCTCCACCGTCCCGACGCTGAGGTAGCCGTACTTGACGGGACCGGGGAGGTCCCCCTCCTGGAAGGGCGCCCGCATCGCCGTGTACTGGTCCGGCGGCACGGCGCCGCGGAAGACCAGCGTCTCGGTGCCGCGACTGACGCCGGAGCACACGGCGCGGATCAACACCTCGTCCGGTCCGGGGTCCGGCAGCGCGGTCGCGCGGATCTCGCCGTGGCCGGGGGCGCGCAGCCAGAACGCGTGCGCTTCGAGGCCTCCATCCTGGCGTTCGTCCATGAGTTCTCTTTCTACCGCTACGCCGCTCGCCGCCCCATCGCCGCGGGCGGGTTCTCCTCGGCGGCGAGCCGGTCGGCGAGCAGCCGGCGCGCGCGGAAGAGGCGCGTCGCCACGGTCGCCTCGTGGACGCCGAGCCGACGCCCCGTCTCACCGTAGGAGAGGCCGAGGAGGTCGACCGCGACCAGGGTCTGGCGGTAGCGCTCGGGCAGCTCGGCGATCGCGGCGTAGAGCTCCCGGACTTCGAGCGTCTGCTGGGGCGCCTGCGTGGCGCGCCGGTCGGGCACCTGTACGTCTTCGAGCGCGACCGCGGCGCGCGGCCTGCGTGACGCCTCGCGCCGTCCGCTGAGGAAGGTGTTGTGCAGCACGCGCATCAGGTAGGCGAGCTCGCTCCGCCGGTCGCGCACCAGACGCGGCCGGGCGAGCACGCGCGCGAAGGTTTCCTGGACCAGGTCATCGGCGTCCTGGGGGGAGCCGCAGAGCGCCCACGCGGCCCCGCGCAGGCGGTCCGCGTGCATCGCCAGCGCCTGCGGATCCAGGCGTCGCGTGGGCCGGGCGGCGGCGGAGCGATCGGAAGCTCTCATCGCCGCGGTCTACGGGCCGACCGCCGCGGAGGTTCAGAGAGCCTGAACCGCCTTCACCGGCGCGTCACGACGAGGTGCGCTTCAGCTCCTTGAAATCAGTTCGCCGACAGGGCTCCGTCGCCGTAGTCGTAGAAGCCGCGGTTCGCCTTGCGGCCGATCCGGCCCGACACCACCATCCGTCTGAGGATCGGTGGGGGCGCGTACCCGGGCTGCCTGAACTCGTCATGGAGGGAGTCGCAGACGCCGTGGAGGACGTCGAGGCCGATCATGTCGCAGCCCCCGGCCCAGGGACCTCTCGATCCGCCCCCGGGCGGCCTCGAAGGCCGTCCGGTCGATGTCCCGGACGACGACCGGGAGCCCGGCGCGGGCCGCCGTCTCGGCGATCCCGGAGCCCATCAGGCCGCCCCCGAGGACGG
>DASZUH010000396.1:0-10507 GCA_035547715.1 Solirubrobacterales bacterium | reverse complement strand
ACCGAGAAGGCCGGGTGTGTGGGGAGTGTTGAAGCTTCGTGACGGGAGCCGGGAGACGTGCGGGGTTCTCCACGAAGTGCGCGCCTCCCGTCACGAAGACTCCGGGAACGTCCCGGATCCTCATCGGCCCAGAACGCGTTCGGTGTTTTTGGGCCCCTATGGGGGACCAAAAACACCGATCGTGAACCCGCCCGATGTGGAACCGTGACGGAAGCCCGGAGATCGTGGCGAACCCTGCACCTTCCCCACGGAACCCTCACGTCCCGGGCGTCTCGTGGCAAGCGGGCAACCTGCCAGGGCCGCCACGAGACGCCCGGGACGCACCTCGGACGGGCGGGGCGGCCCGAACCGCGCGCACCTCGGACGGCCGCCGCGTTCCGGCGCCCCGCCCGGACCGCCGAATCGACCGCCTAGAGTTTTTTGATCTCGGATGCGATGTCGGTCGCCGCCTGTTTGGCGTCGGCGAAGAGCATCGAGGTGTTCGGTTCGTAGAAGAGGTCGTTGTCGATGCCGGCGAACCCGGCGGAGAGCGAGCGCTTGATCACGATCACTTCGTGGGCCTTGGAGACTTCGATGATCGGCATCCCGGCGATCGGCGAGTTCGGGTCGTTTTTCGCCGCCGGGTTGGTGACGTCGTTCGCCCCGATCACGACGGCCACGTCGACGCGCGGCATTTCCGGGTTGATCTCGTCCATCTCTTTGAGCTGCTCGTAGGGCACGTCGGCCTCGGCCAGGAGCACGTTCATGTGCCCCGGCATCCGGCCCGCCACCGGGTGGATCGCGTAGTTGACCGTGACGCCGCGTTCTTCCAGCGCTTTCGCCATCTCTTTGACGGCGTGCTGGGCCTGCGCGACCGCCATCCCGTAGCCGGGGACGATCACGACGTTGTCGGCGTAGGCGAGCTTGATCGCGGCGTCCTGGGCGCCGATCGAGGTGACCGGCCGCTGCTCGCCGGTCCCGCCGCCGGCGGCGGCTGGCGCGCCGCCGAAGCCGGAGAAGAGGATGTTGGCGACCGAGCGGTTCATCGCGGTCGCCATCTCCATCGTCAGGATCGTTCCCGAGGAGCCGACGAGGGTGCCGGCGACGATCAGCGCCACGTTCTGCAGGGCGAACCCGGCGGCCGCGGCGGAGAGGCCGGTGAAGGCGTTCAGCATCGAGATCACGACCGGCATGTCGGCGCCGCCGATCGGCAGCACGACCAGGTTGCCGAGGATTGCCGCGGCGACCAGGATCAGGATGAAGAGGGCCTGCGAGGGCGGTTCGTTGTTGATCACGATGATGATCGCAACGACGATCACGCCGATCCCGAGGATCGCGTTGATGAACTGCTGCCCGGGAACCGACAGCGGTTTACTCGGGATCAGGCCCTGGAGCTTGCCGAAGGCGACGTTCGAGCCCCAGAAGGAGATCGAGCCGATGATCGCCGCGAACAGGCTCGGGATCAGGTCTTCCAGCGACATCGCGCCGCCGAGGTGGATCCCGTGGCGGACCTCCGACCAGGCGATCAGGGCCACCGCGCCGCCGCCGACCCCGTTGTAGAGGGCGACCATCTGCGGCATGTCGGTCATCTGCACTTTGATCGAGGCGTAGGCGCCGATCGCCGAGCCGGCGGCGAGGCCGATCGCGATCAGACCCCAGTTGCCCATCCCGTCGAGCAGCAGCGTGGTCACCACCGCGACCGCCATGCCGGCGGCGGCGATCAGGTTGCCGCGCTTCGCCGTGGTCGGGTGCGTGCCCTGTTTCAGGCCCAGGATGAAGAGCGAGAAGGCGACGATGTAGAGCGCCGTGGCGGCTTCGCCGCCCGGCTTGAGGACTGCCTCGGCGATCATTTACCGGCACTCCCGCCTTTGCCGTCCGCGTCCGCTTTCACTTTCGGTTTCGGTTTTTTGGAGAACATGCCGAGCATCCGGTCGGTGACCATGAAGCCGCCGACGATGTTGATCGCGCCGAAGGCGACGGCGATCGTGCCGATCACGTACTCGAGCCCGTCGCCCGCGTAGCCGAGGACGATCAGGCCGCCGAGCATGACGATGCCGTGGATCGCGTTGGTCTGCGACATCAGCGGCGTGTGCAGCGTCGTCGGGACCTTCGAGATCACCTCGAAGCCGAGGAAGATCGCCAGCACGAAGATCGCGACCTCGGTCATGATGCTCATCAGTCGGTCCTCCCGGCGGCGCGCTCGTTCTTGATCTCGCCGCCCTGGGTGATCAGCGCGGCGGCGAGGATGTCGTCCTCGAGGTTGACGTTGACGGTGCCCTCCTCGGTGATCATCAGGCCGAGCAGGTTCTCCAGGTTTTTCGCGTAGAGCTGCGAGGCGGGGACCGGCATCAGGCTCGGCAGGTTGAGCGGGCCGACGACCTTGACGCCGTTCTCGACCACCGTCTCCCCCGGCTTGGTCAACTCGACGTTGCCGCCGGTCTCGGCGGCGAGGTCGACGATCACCGAGCCCGGCTGCATGCCCCGGACCGCCTCGGCGGTGATCAGCCGCGGCGCCGGGCGACCCGGGATCGCCGCGGTGGTGACGATGATGTCCTGTTTTTTCGCGTTCTCGCCGAGCGCCGCGACGACCTGCGCGTTCTCCTCGTCGGTGAGCGGGCGCGCGTAGCCGCCCTCGCCCTCCGCGTCGGGGATGAAGTCCAGTTCCAGCGGCCGGCCGCCGAGCGAGGCGATCTGCTCCCAGGCGGCGCGGCGGATGTCGAAGCCGGTGACGATCGCGCCGAGGCGTTTCGCCGTGGCGATCGCCTGCAGGCCGGCGACGCCGGCGCCGAGGACGAGGACTTTGGCGGGCGGCACGGTGCCGGCGGCCGTGGTCATCATCCCGAAGAAGCGGCCCGACTCGCGGGCGGCGATCAGCATCGCCGCGTAGCCCGCCGCGGCGGCCTGCGAGGAGAGCGCGTCCATCGCCTGGGCGCGGGTCGTGCGCGGGATCGCCTCCATCGCGAAGGCGGTCACCCCGGAGGCGGCAAGGGCTTTGTTGGTGTCGGCGGCGACCCACGGATTGAGGTGCGAGATGTACACCTGCGAGGGGCCGAGGCGGCCGATCTCCTCGGCGCTCGGGACGCCGACCTTGAGCACCACGTCGGCGCTCCAGATCTGGTCGAGCGGCGCGATCTCGGCGCCCGCGTCGGTGTACTGGGCGTCCGGATGGCCCGCGGCGTCGCCGGCGCCGGACTCGATCAGCACGTCGACGTTCTCGTTTTTCTTCAACGAGCGCACGACGTCAGGAACGAGCGCGACGCGGTTCTCCCCGGCGGCGGTCTCTTTCGGAACTCCGATCTTCACGCGGCGCGGAACCTTATGCGATCTGTCACCCGGACGGGCTGACGCCGGCCATCGCGGCCAGGCGCTCGAGCGTGTGAAGCTGCTGATCCCGCTCTATATGGGCGGGTGAGACGATCAGGCGATCCACACCGGCGGCGGCGAAGCGCCCCACCCGTTCGGCTACCTCGGCCTCGGTCCCGACCAGCGAGGTGGCGTGGACGATCTCGTCGGGGAGCGCCGCGAAGGCGCCGCCGCGGTCGCCGGCTCCGAAGCGCCGCCGCACCTCGTCGGCGACATCGCCGAAGCCGAAGCGGTGCGCCAGGTCGACGTAGAAGTTGGTCTTCCGCGACCCCATCCCGCCAAGGTAGAGGACCAGCCCGGCCTTGACCAGGTTCCGCGCCGCCTCGAGGTCACCGTCGATCGCGCAGGCCAGCGACGGCGAGACCTCGAGGTCCGCCCGCGTCCTCCCACCCTTGGCGAAGCCCGCCTCGAGGTGCTCCCCCCAGGTCTCCTGGAAGTGGTCGACGGAGAAGAAGATCGGGATCCAGCCGTCGGCGATCTCGGCCGTCATCTCGACCGATTTGCGCCCGATCGCGCCGACGAAGACGGGCACGTCGTTCCGCAGCGGATGGAAGTTCAGCTTCAGCGCCTTGCCCTCGGCGCCCTGCAGCGGCAGGTCGTAGTGCTCGCCGTGGTGCTCGAGCGGCCCTTCGCGGGCCATGATCTCCCGCACCACCTCGATGTACTCGCGGGTCCGCCCCCAGGGCTTCGCGTAGGGCACCCCGTACCAGCCTTCCGAGACCTGCGGCCCGCTCGGCCCGAAGCCGAAGAAGAAGCGCCCGCCGGAGAGCTTGTCGATCGTCGCCCCCGCCATCGCCGCCGCGGCGGGCGGCCGCGCCGGCACCTGCATGATCGCCGCGCCGAGGTTGATCGTCTGCGTCTGCCCCGCCAGCCAGGCGAGGACCGAGACGACGTCGGAGCCGTAGGACTCCGCCACCCAGACCGACTCGAAGCCCATCCGCTCGGCCGCGAGCACGACTTCGAGGGCCTCCTCCCCCGCAGGCCCGATCCCCCAATAGCCGAGGTTGACTCCCAGCTTCAGCCCCATCGGCGCCACCCTATTGAATAAGCCCGTGTCATCGGCCGAGGGATACGCGGAAATGGGGCTCTCCAGCAAGGAGGCGCACGCGCGCCTGCGCAAGCTCGGCCCGCCACCGGAGACGTCCTCGCGCTCGACCTCGAGCATCGTCGCCTCGAACGTCTTCACCCTCTTCAACGCGATCATCGGGGTCTTCTTCGTCTTCGACATCGGCCTCGGGCTCTACGCCGACTCGCTCTTCGGCCTGATCGCGGTGATCAACTCCTACATCGGCATCCGCCAGGAGCTGAACGCGAAGAAGACGCTCGACGAAGTCGCGGTGCTGGTCGCGCCGCGGGCGCGGGTCCTGCGCGACGGGAAGGAGGTCGAGCTGCTGGCCGAGGAGGTCGTCCCCGGCGACCACGTCGCGATCGCGCCGGGCGACCAGCTCGTCGCCGACGGGCATATCGTCGCCAGCCGCGGCCTCACGCTCGACGAGTCGATGCTGACCGGCGAGGCCGAGGGCATCCGCAAGGGGCCCGGCGACGAGGTGCTCTCGGGCTCCTTCGCGATCTCGGGCTCGGGCCACTACGAGATCGACGCGGTCCGCGAGGACAGCTACGCGGGCCGGCTGGCGGGCGAGGCGAAAGCCTTCCGCCACCCGCTCTCGCCGCTGCAGGAGGAGGTGAACCGGGTGATCGTCGTCTCCACCTACGCGATGATCCCGCTGGCGGTCCTCCTCCTCGCCAGCCTGAAGATCCGCAACGTCGGGCTGCAGAGCGCCGCCGAGACGGCGACCGCGGGGCTGGTGACGCTGATCCCCGAGGGCCTGGTGCTGCTGATGAGCGTCACCTTCGCCGTCGCCGCCGTGCGCCTGGCGCGGCGCGACACGCTGATCCAGCAGATGAGCGCGACCGAGAGCCTCGCCTCGGTCGACACGATCTGTGTCGACAAGACCGGCACGCTGACCGAGGGCGAGCTGCGGCTGCGGGACGTGGTCTTCGCCGACGACGTCGACCCGGCGACCGGCGCCGCGGTGCTCGGGCGCTTCGCCGCGAGCGCCGGGAACCGCAACCAGACCCTGGAGACGATCGCCGGGCGCTACCCGGGCGACCCGGGGCAGGTGAGCGCCGAGGTCCCGTTCTCCTCCGAGTACAAGTGGTCCGGCGTCTCGCTCGACGGCAACGGGGCCGGTGCCGGGACCTTCGTCCTCGGCGCGCCCGACGTGCTGGTCGGCAGCGGCTCGCTGGTGCTGCCGCCGGGGATGGCGGCGCGGCTCGAGGAGGAGACGGCGGCGGGCCGGCGCGTCGTCGCCTTCGGCCGCAGCGGCGAGCCGCTCCCCGACGACGCCGCGGTCGCGCCGGCGCCGCGCCTCGCCCCGATGGCGCTGGTGATCCTGGAGGAGACGCTGCGCGAGGACGCCGCCGCGACGATCGCCTTCATGCGCGAACAGGAGGTCGACCTGAAGCTGATCTCCGGCGACGCGGCGGCGACCGTGACCGCGGTCGCCTACGCGGTCGGCGTGCCGCGCGACGCGGGCGTGGTCGAGGGGTCCGACCTGCCCGCCGACCCGGACGAGCTGCAGAAGGTCGCGGTCGCCAACACGATCTTCTGCCGGATCAAACCGGAGCAGAAGAAAGCGCTGGTCAAGGCGCTGGTCGCGGCGGGGCGCTACGTGGCGATGATCGGCGACGGGGTCAATGACGTGCCGGCGCTGAAGCAGGCGCGGATGGCGGTGGCGATGGGCTCGGGGACGCAGGTGACCAAAGGCGTCGCCGACGTCGTCCTGCTCAAAGACCAGTTCTCGCGGCTGCCCGAGGCGATCGGCGAGGGGCGGCGGATCGCCCGCAACATCCACCGCCTCGGCCGCCTCTACCTGACCAAGTCGGTCTACGCGGCGACCCTGATCGTGCTCGTCGCGGTGCCCGGCTTCGCCTTCCCCTTCCTCCCCCGCCACCTGACCATGGCCGCCTTCCTGACGATCGGCATCCCCTCCTTCGTCCTCGCCCTGGCGCCTTCCGACGGGCCGCTCTACCGCGGCCACCTGATCCGCTCGCTGGCCGCCTTCGCGATCCCCTCCGGGGTGGCGACCGGGATCGCCTCGATCCTCTCCTGCGTGCTCGTCAACACCGTCGCGGGCGGCGGCCTGGCGGCCGGGCGGACGGCGGCGACGACGACGCTGATCGTGCTCGGGCTCGCCTTCGTGCTGCTGCTCGAGCGTGGCCCCGGCCGCGAGCACATCGCGATCCAGAGCTACATGCTGGCGATGGTCGCCGGGCTCGGCGCGCTCTACGCGCTGATGCTCGCCGCCGAACCGGTGCGCGAATTCTTCGAACTGGAAATCCTCGACGCGACCCAGTGGTTCCTCGCCCTGCTCGCGGCCGCGATCGGCCTGACGATCGCCGCCCTGGCCTGGCGCCTGCCGATCATCGAACGCTGGGAAGCGGAGATCGACGAACCGGAGGAGCCGAAAAGCCCGATGGAGGCCGAGGGCGCCTGACCGGCGCATCTCGGCGTCCTCGGTCGCTTGTGTGCAGAGCACACGGCGCTCCCTGCGTCCTTGACCTGCTTGGTCAGTCGTCCTCGGTCGAAGAGTCGTCCTCGGCCGGGGGCAAACCGTCCACTCGTCTAGTCGTTCCGTTCAGTTTTTTCGACTTTGGGCCATGCCCGAGGCGGATACTTCTCCTTAGCGTGCGAGCATGGCGACGACCTTGAATCCGGCCCGTCCCTTTCCCGGCGCCGGCGTGTACCCGCTCGATTCGGGTCACTTCGACGAGGCGTTCGCCAAGACCGGCACCGCGCGCCCTCCCTACGTTGCGGTGATCGACGCGCTCGCGCGGCAGGACCTGGTGGAGCTGCGCGAGCGCGTCCGGTCGAACATCGAGGAGATCGGGCTCTCCTTCGGCCCCGGCGTGCCGATGGTGGTCGACCCGGTGCCGCGGGTGATCGACGCGGCCGAGTGGGAGCCGCTCGAGGCGGGGCTGCTGCAGCGGGCGCGGGCGCTGAACGCCTTCCTGCTCGACGCCTACGGCGACCAGCGGATCTTCGAGGACGGCGTCGTGCCGCGCCGGTTGCTGGAGACCGCGCAGGGGTACGAGCCACGGATGCGGGGGCTGCTCGATCCGGGCGTGCCGCCGGCGACGGTCGCCGGGATGGACCTGATCCGCGATGCCGACGGCGAGCTGCTGGTGCTGGAGGACAACCTGAGGATGCCCTCCGGGGCGACCTACGCGATCGCCGTGCGCGAAGCGGTCGGGCCGGAGTTCGCCCCGCCGGTCGAGGCCGGCCTGCGCAGCCCGGACGGCTACGTCGCCAGGCTGGGCGAGGCGATCCGCGCCGCCGCCCCGGCCGCCCACGCCGCCGAACCGGTCGCCGCGATCCTCTCCGACGGCCCCGACAGCGGCGCCTGGTACGAGCACGAGCGGCTCGGCCGCGAACTGGCGCTGCCGGTGGTGACGCCGGCGCAGCTCTCGCAGGCGCGCGGGCGGCTCCACGCCCAGGTCGGCCACAAACGGATCCAGCTCGACGTCGTCTACCGGCGCCTCGACGAGGACCGGCTGACCGACGGCGGCGGCGCGCTGACGCCGCTCGGCCGGCTGCTCGCCCCCGCCCTCGAATCGGGGCGGCTGCGGATGGTCAACGCGATCGGCACCGGCCTCGCCGACGACAAGCTCGCCCATGCCTACGTCGAGGCGATGATCCGCTTCTACCTCGGCGAGGAGCCGCTGCTGCGCTCGGTGCCCAGCTACGACCTCTCCGACCCCGCCGCCCGCGACGAGGTGATGGGCCGGCTCGACGAACTCGTGATCAAGTCCCGCGACGGCTTCGGCGGCCACGGCGTGACGATCATGCCGCTCGCCACCGAGGGCGACCGACGCAAGGTGATCGGCCTGGTGCGGCGGCGGCCGGAGCGCTTCGTCGCCCAGGAGCTGGTCCTGCTCTCCACCCACCCGACCGTGGTCGGCGCCGGGCTCGCGCCGCGCCGCGTCGACCTGCGTCCCTACGTCGTCAGCCCCGCCGCGGGCGCCCGGCCGTCGGTGATGCAGGGCGGGCTCACCCGCTACGCCAGGGAAGCCGGCCAGATGGTCGTCAACAGCTCACAGGGCGGCGGCTCGAAGGACACCTGGGTCCTTGACACCGCTGCGGACGTCGGATGAAGCTTCGCTCCTTGGCATCGCGCGAACATCGCCCGCTGATCGGGGTCACGACCTCCGAGGTGCGCCCGAAGGAGCGCGTCCACCCGGTGCCCGAGGGCGAGCCGATCGGCAAAGAGATGGCGCTCGGGATCACCTACCTGAAGGCGATCGAAGAAGCGGGCGGGCTGCCGGTGGTGATGCCGCCGCTGGCCGAGGAGGCGATCGAGCCGCTGCTCGACCGGCTCGACGGGATCTGCCTCTCCGGCGGCCCCGACCTCGACCCGGCCCTCTACGAAGCCGAGCCGCATCCGGAGCTGGGGCCGATCGAGCCCGAGCTCGACCGTTTCGAGCTCGCCGTCGCCGCGCGCGCCGACGCGCGGCAGATGCCGATCCTGGCGATCTGCCGCGGCACCCAGGCGCTGAACATCGTCCGCGGCGGGGCGCTCCACCAGCACCTCCCCGACATCTCGACCGAGGTCGCCCACCGCCAGACGGTCGCCGGCACCGAGCCGAGCCACCCGGTCGAGGTCGAGCCCGGCTCGCAGCTGGCCGAGGCGATCGGCGGCACCGAGGTCGAGCTCGACGAGGTCAACTCCTTCCACCACCAGGCGATCGACCGGCTCGGCGACGGGCTGCGGGTCGGCGCCCGGGCGCCGGACGGCACGATCGAGGCGATCGAGGACCCGAGCCGGCGCTTCCTGATCGGCGTCCAGTGGCACGCCGAGACGCTCGTCCACCGCAAGGCCGAGGCGGAGCTCTTCCGTCGCTTCGTCGACGCCTGCCGCGACGACGGCGTCGAATACGAGTCCGCCGCGAGGCGCGAGGTCGCGTGACCCCGGAGTCCTCCGGGACGACGCTGCCGGCCTGGGCGACCTGGCCGGAGCCGCACGAGCAGGGCGCGTACACGGTCGGGATCGAGGAGGAGGTGATGCTCCTCGACCAGCTCACCTGGGCGCTCGCCCACCGGATCGACTCGGTCCTCCCCCGCCTGCCCCACGGTCGCACGACCAGCTTCACCGCCGAGACGCACGGGTCGGCACTCGAGATCCAGACCGGCGTGCACGGCGCGATCGGCGCCGCGATCGAGGAACTCGGGGCGCTGCGGCGGGAGCTCGACGAGACTCTGAAGCCGCTCTCGATGCGGGCGGCGAGCGCCGGCACCCATCCCTTCGCGGTGTGGCAGGAGATCGTCGTCTCGGCGGGCGAGCGCTACCAGTTCGTCTACGGCTCGATGCGCGAGCTGGCGCGGCGCGAGCCGACCTTCGGCCTCCACGTCCACGTCGGCGTGCCCGACGCCGAGCAGGCGATCCACGCCGCCAACCGCCTGCGCACGGAGCTGCCGCTGCTGCTCGCGCTCTCGGTCAACTCGCCCTTCTGGCAGGGCCGCGACACCGGCCTCGGCTCGGCGCGGACGCCGCTCTTCCAGGCCTTCCCGCGGGTCGGCATCCCGCGCGCCTTCCACAGCTACGAGGAGTACGTCGAGTCGGTCGACGTGCTGATCCGCTCCGGCGCCGTGCCCGAGCCGACCTTCCTCTGGTGGGACGTCCGCCCGCAGCCCCGCTTCGGCACGATCGAGGTGCGGATCATGGACGCCCAGACCACCCTCGCCGACACCGCCGCGCTGGCGGCCCTGGTGCAGTCGATCGTGCGGCTCGAGGTCGAGGAGGGCGCGGGCACCTACGACGACGGGATCCCGCCCGAGGTCCTCAATGAGAACCGCTTCCTCGCCGCCCGCGACGGCATGGACGCGGAGCTGATCGACCCCGAGCTGAACCAGCGGGTGCCCGCCCGCGAGCTCCTCGACGACCTCCTCGTCCTCTGCCGCCCCCATGCCGAGGACCTCGGCTGCGCGGCCGAGCTGGACACCGTCTCCCGCCTCGCCGAGCGCACCGGCGCCCGCCGCCAGCTCGACCTGAGCCGCTCACTCGGAAGCCTGCCGCGTGTGGTGGCCGTGCTGGCGGACGATTTCCTGGCGGGGGCGTAGGCGGGATTCGGGGTTGGGCTCGGGCGGGGGCCGGGGTGGCCGTCCGAG
>DASZUH010000395.1:0-8946 GCA_035547715.1 Solirubrobacterales bacterium | reverse complement strand
GGGGAGAGGCTGACCGAGATCGAGGGCGTCGACCTCGTCTGCCGGCTGCTCGACGCCGAGGGCGCGCCGCTCTATCGGCCGGAGCCGGGGATGCCGCCGTCCGGGGACGAGTGGGCGGTGGTCGAGCGGCGCGGCGCGACGGTCCGCTTCCGGCCCGGCGACGACGTCGCCGACCTGCGCGGGGGGCGCTGGGAGGTCGACGGCGACCTCGGCGCGCTGGCGGCGCGGATCGAGGACGGCAAGCTGCGCAGTGAGGCCTACCCCGATCCGCTGCAGCGCGTCTGGTCGGCGCTGGCCGCGCCGCACTCGGGCGACTTCGTGCTCTCGCTCGAGCACGGGTACGAGGCGGTCGACTGGGGTGGCGCGAGCCACGCGGGCGGCGGCAGCCACGGGGCGCTCCACGCGGGCGACAGCCTCGGTCCGCTGCTCTTCGTCGGCTGCGGCCCGGAGTCGGCCGACGAGCGCGAGCAGTGGTCCCTGCGCGACGTCGCGCCCGCCGTTCTCGCACACTTCGGTCTCGATGGCGATTGAGGTCCGGTCGATGAGGCGGACGGCGGCGCTCCTGCCGGCGCTGCTCGTCGCCCTCGTCCTCCTCGCCCCCTCGCTTGCCGGGGCGGCGACGAAGGCCGAAGAACCGGCGCCGGGCGACGTCAGCTCGGCCACGGCGACCAAGGCCGCGTCGCAGGACCCGAACGTCGCCAAGGAGAAACGCGAGCACCCCGGGCTCGTCCCCAGCACCACGTTCCACAACGAAAAATGGGAAGTCGGTTGGTTCGAAGACAACCGCGAGTACGCGCTGGTCATGGTCGACCCGAAGACCGGGGAGGTCGTCGAATCGTGGACCGGCTACCAGGTCGCCTGGGAAATGGCGCGCGGCTACTCGGGCGAGTTCGCCCACTCGCTGAACTCGCCCTTCGTCTGGATCCCGCTCTGCCTGATCTTCTTCGTCGGCCTGACCGACTGGCGCCGGCTGCGGCGCGTCGCCAACCTCGACCTGCTGGTCCTGCTCGGCTTCGGCGTCTCCCACTTCTTCTTCAACCAGGGGAACATCGGGCTGTCGGTGCCGCTCGCCTACCCGGTGCTCGCCTACCTCCTGGCGCGGTGCCTGTGGATCGGGTTCCGCGGGCGGGGGACGGGGCTGCGGCCGGTCTGGCCGACGATGTGGCTGCTGGTCGCGGCGCTCTTCCTGATGGGCTTCCGGGTCGGGCTGAACATGGCCGACGCGGGGGCGATCGACGTCGGCTACGCGGGCGTCACCGGCGCCCACAAGATCGTCCACGGCGAACCGCTCTACGGCGACTTCCCCGAAGACATCCACTCCGGCGACACCTACGGCCCGGTCAACTACGCGGCCTACGTGCCCTTCGAGGTGATCTGGCCCTACACCGGCGAATGGGACGACCTGCCCGCCGCGCATGGCGCCTCGATCACCTTCGACATCGCCACCTTCGTGCTGCTGCTCGTCCTGGGGATGCGGATCCGCCCGGGACCGGCGGGGCGCCGGCTCGGCGCGATCCTCGCCTTCGGCTGGGCCGCCTTCCCCTATACCGCCTACGTGCTCGAGTCGGACTCCAACGACGCGCTGATCAGCGCCCTGCTGGTGCTCACGCTGGTCGTCCTGGCGAAGCCCCTGTGGCGGGGCGTGACGATCAGCCTCGCGACCTGGGCCAAGTTCACGCCGCTGATGCTGGCGCCGATGCTGCTCACCTACGACGCGGATCCGGCGAGTGTCCGGCGGCCGTGGCGCCCGGTCTTCTCCCGCCCGGCGCTCCTCTTCGCGCCCGGCTTCGCCGCGATCACGGTCGTCTTCATGCTCTGGCCGGCGATCGATCCCGGCCTCAAGGTCTTCTACGAACGGACGATCGCCGCGCAGGCAGGCCGCAGCTCCCCGTTCAGCGTCTGGGGACAGGACGAAGCGCTCGAGCCGCTGCGCGTCGCGATCCTCGCCGCGACCGGGATCCTCGCCGTCGCCCTCGCCTTCGTCCCACGCCGCAAGTCGCTGCTCCAGGTGGCCGCCTTCGGCGCCGCGCTGATGCTCGGCGTGCAGATCACCCTGCACCACTGGTTCTACCTCTACATCGTCTGGTTCTTCCCGCTGATGCTGATCGCGCTCTGCCTGCTCGAGCCGAGCGAGGAGCCCGAGCCGGAGGACCTGCCGCGCCTCAGAGGAGTCAGGCGACGGCGGGCGCCGGAACCATCACCGGCTCGATCGAATCCGCCAGTCCCGACCGGTTGACGTCGACCACGGCACCCATCACCCAGACGTCCTCGTCGGCGGTCTCGAAGCGGTGCGGCATCTGGGTGACGAGCGCGCCGAGCGCGTCCTCGATCCGCACGCCGAGGATGCTCTGGCGCGAGCCGGTCATGCCGACGTCGGAGATGAACGCGGTGCCCTTGGGGAGGACGCGCGCGTCGGCGGTCGGGACGTGGGTATGGGTGCCGAGCACCGCGGCGACGCGGCCGTCGAGGTGCCAGCCCATCGCCACCTTCTCGCTGGTCACCTCGGCGTGGAAGTCGACGATCACCGCGTCGGCGTCCGAGCGTTCGAGGATCGCGTCGGCGGCGTCGAAGGGGGAGCGGGCGACCTTCAGCCCGACGCCGCCGCTGAGGTTGACGACCTCGACCCGCATCCCGCCCGCCTCGACCGTGGTGTGGCCGCGGCCGGGGTTGCCGCTCGGGTAGTTCGCCGGGCGGATCACGCGCGTCTCGCGTTCGAGGAAGGGATAGGCGGCCCTGTGCCGGTAGACGTGGTTGCCGGTGGTGATGACGGCGGCGCCGGTGTCGAAGATGTCGTTGGCGGTGCGCTCGGTGATCCCCATGCCGCCTGCCGAGTTCTCGCCGTTGACGACGATCAGGTCGGGCCCGTAGCGCTCGCGCAGCGAGGGCATCGTGGCGCGCAGCCCGCGCCGACCGGGCCCGCCGACCACGTCGCCGATGAAGAGGAGCCGCATGGCCCGCGACTCTAGCCCGCCGGGTGTGGGAGGGTGCCGGGCGTGGTGGCGCGGCCCGATACCCCGGAGCTCGTCCGGCGGGCGCTCGCCTATCCGTACGACCCGCCCGCCGGGTCCTTCGTCCAGGTCGCCGACCGGACGCTGCCGGTGCCGCCGGAGGAGATCGACGTCGACGGGCGCCGGGCGCTGCTCGCCTACGGGGCCAATGCTTCGCCGGAGGCGCTGACCCGCAAGCTGGCGACGCTACCGCCGGAGCCGATCCCGGTGCTGCGCGTCTCGCTCAGCGGGTGGGACGTCGTCTACTCCGCCCACGTCACCAGGTACGGCGCGGTCCCGGCCGCGGTCGTCGCCCGCCCGGGCACGGTGGCGAGCGTCCACCTCGTCTTCCCCAACGAGGAGCAGCTGGCGGCGCTGGCGGCGACCGAGGGACGCAACTACCGGCTCGAGCGGCTGGTCGACTTCGAGGCCGAGCTCGAGATCGGGGGAGAGGGCCCGCGGGAGATCGACGCCTTCGTCAGCGTCCACGGCCCGCTGCTCGTGGGCGGCGCGCCCGTCGCCCTCGCCGCGATCCCCGCCCGCGCCCGCGCCTTCGCCGAGCTGACCACGCCGGAGATGATCGAGCGCGTCCGCGCCGCCCTCCACCCGGACAAGACCCTCGAGGAGTTCGTCCTCCACCACGTGAAACACGGCGGCGTCCCCCTTCCCCCCGACCTCCTATGTTGATGGGCCGAAAAGCGCTCCATATCAGCGCTTTTCGGCCCATCAACATCAGACGCGGGTGAAGCGGCGGAGCGCCAGGCGGGCGATCAGGGCGTAGGCGAGGACCAGGATCGCCAGGTGGAGCAGCGGGCCGCCGAGCGTGCCGTTGCCCGCTTCGAGCGCCGCGGTGATCGCTTCCAGCGCCGGCTTGAACGGGAAGAGCGCGGTGATCACCCTGATCACGTCGAAGAGGCCGTGGCCGACCGTGCCCGCCGGGACCAGCGAGAGGAAGGCGACCGGCAGCGTGACCATGAAGGCAAGCAGGGAGACCGCGCGGACCTCGCGCGCCGCCGCGCCCAGCGCCGCCCCGGCCGCCGCCGAGGCCGCCCCGCCGAGCAGGATCGCCACCAGCCAGAGGCCGAAGCGGCTCCATTCGAGCGGCACGAAGATCGCCAGGCCGGCGAGCATCAGCACGGTGACGACGAGGCCGACCGCGACCCCGAGCAGGACCTTCTCGCCGAGCAGCGCCTCCGGCGAGACGAGGCCGCGGACGAGCCGCGGATAGGCGTTCTCCTCGCGCTCCAACGCCAGCGAGCCGGCGACGAGCAGCACGGTGACGAAGGCGAGCGTCAGCGTCGCGGCGGCGGCGATGGCGAAGGTTTCGAGCGGGGGAGAGGAGCCGCCGACGTCGACCTTGTGGACCTGGATCGGCTGCGCCAGCCGTTCGATCAGCGGTTCGGCAATGTCGAGGTTTTCGGCCGCCTCCTTGGCGAACGCGGTCACCTGGGCGAGCGCCTGGCGCAGCGGGCCCCGCGGCAGCGCCGGTTCGAGCGCTTCGAGGATGTGGGCGCTGGCCTGCAGGCCGAGGATGTGGACCGCGCCCGCGAGCACGGGCAGGTCGCCGCCCTTGATCACCAGGTTCAGGTACTTGCCGCCTTCGACCGCGATCCGCCTGGCGATCGCCAGGTTCGCCTGGGCGAGCAGGGCGGTGATCTTGTCATCGGTCGCGCTCGCTTTCAGCGGGTTCGATTCGTTGACGATCACTTCGACCTTCGGCGATCCCGGCGTGAGGGTCGAGAGCGAGTTGATCTGGTTGATCAGGTCTTCGGGGAGGATCAGCGCCGCGAGGACGTCGCCCGATTCGACCTTGTCGACCGCCTCTGCGCGTGAATGCACCGGAATGCAGTCGACCTTGTCGCAGATTCGTTGCTGCACGTTGGCGGACGGGAGCTTGGTGCCGCTGAGGGAAATGCGCGCATTCGCCGGCACTTCGTTGAGGAAGGCGACGCGGGGCCGTTCGGGCCCGCGCGAGATCGCGAAGCCGACCAGGACCGCGATCAGCACCGGGTAGAGGACGAGCAGCACCGCCTGCAGCGGCGAGCGGCGGAGGATCTGCAGGTCCTTGAGGAGCAGCCAGCGCACGTCAGTGGCCCCGGTGCTGGAGGTAGGTGACGAAGGCGGTCTCGAAGTCGCGCTCGGCGGCGGCCGGATCGGCGGCCTCGCGGCGGACCGCCTCGCGGAGCTCCTCGGCGGAGCCGTCGAAGAGCGCCTCGCCGTCGGCCAGCACCAGCATCCGCCGGCCGTAGCGCTCGGCCTCCTGGATGTCGTGGGTGGAGAAGATCACCGTCGTCCCCCGCCCGGCGAGGCCGGAGACGAACTCCCAGAGGCGGGCCCGCTGGCGCGGGTCGAGGCCGACGCTCGGCTCGTCGAGCAGCAGCACGCTCGGCCGCGAGAGCAGCCCGATCGCGATGTTGATCCGTTGCTGGTTGCCGCCGGAGAGGCGCGCGACCACATCCCCCCGCCGCTCCCCGAGCCCGGAAAGCTCGAGCATCTCCGCGACCGAGGCGTGCGGGTCGGGGTGCTTCTCCAACCGCGCGAAGAGCAACAGGTTCTCCTCGACCGTCAGCCGCCGGTAGAGCGCCGCCTGCTGGGGCACCCAGCCGACCGCGCCCGACTCGACCTCGACCTCACCGGCGTCGGGCGGCAGGATCCCGGCGAGGATCGAGAGCAACGTCGTCTTCCCGGCCCCGTTCGGCCCGATCACCGCGACAAGCTCCCCCGGCGCGGCGGCGAAGCTCACACCTTTGAGCGCCTCGCGATCGCCGAACCGCCTGACCAGCCCCCGAGCCTGCACGAGGCGAAAGCTACCGTCGGCTCCCGAAGCCAGAGCGGCGAGCTATCTAGACTGGGCGGGATGCCCTTCCCCGCCACCCGCATGCGCCGCCTGCGCAGCACCGACACTTTCCGTTCCCTGGTCCGCGAGACCGAGCTCTCCCCGGCCCACCTGATCATGCCCGCCTTCGTCATCGCCGGCGAGGGGATCAAGGAAGAGATTCCCTCGATGCCCGGCGTCGAGCGCTACTCGATCTCCAACCTGGTCGAGCACGCCGGCGAGGTCCACGCCGCCGGGATCGGGACGATGCTGCTCTTCGGCATTCCCGCCGACAAGGACGAGTACGGCACCGGCGCCTACGACGACGAGGGGATCATCCAGATGGCGGTGCGGGCGCTGAAGGAGGCGCATCCCGACCTCACCGTGATCACCGACGTCTGTCTCTGCGAGTACACCTCGCACGGTCATTGCGGCATCCCCGACGCCCAGGGCAAGATCCAGAACGACCTCAGCGTCGAGCTGATCGCGAAAACCGCGATCTCCCACGCCGAGGCCGGAGCCGACGCGGTCGCGCCCAGCGACATGATGGACGGCCGGGTCGGGGCGATCCGGTTCCAGCTCGACGAGGAGGGCCATGCCGACGTGCCGATCCTCGCCTACAGCGCCAAGTACGCCTCCGCCTTCTACGGGCCCTTCCGCGACGCCGCCGAGTCGACCCCCGGCTTCGGCGACCGGCGCGGCTACCAGATGGATCCCTCCAACGGCGCGGAAGCCGTGCGCGAGGCCGAACTCGACCTCGAAGAGGGCGCCGACATGCTGATGGTCAAGCCCGCCACCCCTTACATGGACATCATCCGCCGGGTCAAGGACGCGACCGGGGCCCCGCTCGCCGCCTACCATGTCTCCGGCGAGTACTCGGCGCTGAAAGCGGCAGCCCTCAACGGGTGGCTCGACGAGCGCCAGGCCGTGCTCGAGACGCTGACCGGCATCCGCCGCGCCGGCGCCGACGCGATCATCACCTACTACGCGAAGGAGGCCGCAGGTTGGCTTCAGTGAAAACCCCGCAGTCGAAGGCGCGCACGCGCAAGGACGGGGCCGCGATCCCGCTCGACGAGACCGACAAGCGGGTGATGAACCTCCTGCAGTCGAACTTCCCGCTCGACCCGGAACCCTTCGCGCCGGTCGCCGCCGAGGCCGGCATCGAGCTTGATGACCTGCTCGGCCGCACCCGGCGGTTGCTCGACAACCGGATCATCCGCGAGATCACGCCGATCTTCGACACCCGCGCGCTCGGCTACGAATCGATGCTGGTCGCCGCCAAAGTCGACTCCGAGCACCCGCAGCGGGCGGCGAAACTGGTCAACGCCCACCCCGGCGTCTCGCACAACTACCTGCGCACGCATGACTTCAACCTCTGGTTCACGATCGCCACGCCGCCCGACTCGAAGCTCGGGCTGAAGGGGACGATCGACGCGCTGATGGAGGAGACCGGCGCGGTCTCGATGCGCGAACTGCCGACCCTGACCCTCTTCAAGATCAACATGAACCTGGAGATGGAGGGCGGCACCGAGGCGCTCGCCGCCCAGGTCGAGGCGGCACCGCCCCGCGAGCTCGAAGCGCAGCCCTACGACGAGACCGACATCGCGATCATCAAGGCCCTGCAGGGTCCGATGAAGGCGACCGAGCGCCCCTACGACGAGGCGGCGAGCGAGGTCGGGATGTCGACCGACGAGTTCCTCGCCCACCTCGGCGGGATGGTCGACCGCAAGCTGCTGCGGCGGGTCGCGGCGATCCTCTACCACCGTCGCGCCGGCTTCTCGGCCAACGGGATGGGCGTCTGGAAGGTCCCCGAGGACCAGATCCTCGAGGTCGGCGGCCGCATGGCGGCGACCCGCGGGATCAGCCACTGCTACCAGCGCCCGACCTACGAGGATTGGCCCTACAGCGTCTTCACGATGGCCCACGGCCGCTCCAAGGAGGAGTGCGACGCGGTCCTCGACTCGATCGCCGAGACGTGCGAGATGGGTCCCGACGACCGCGCCACGCTCTACTCCTCGACCGAGTACAAGAAGATCCGCCTCCACTACTTCACGCCGGACTACGCCGAGTGGGAGGCGGCGCACTCCTGAATTTGAACGACCGCGCCCGGAAGGTGCTTCCGGGCGGGGTCAACTCGCCGGTCCGGGCGATGCGCCAGATCGGCCGCGAGCCGATCTTCATCGAGCGCGGCGAAGGCGCCGAACTGGTCGACGTCGACGGCAATCGCTACATCGACTGGGTCTGCTCGTGGGGTCCGCTGATCCTCGGGCACGCCGATCCGGCGGTCGTCTCGGCGGTGATCGAGGCCGCCAGGCGCGGCACCTCCTACGGGGCGGCGACGGCGATCGAGGTGCGGCTGGCCGAAGAGGTCGTCGACCGCTTCCCCTCGATCGAGATGGTGCGGATGACCAGCTCCGGCACCGAGGCGGCGATGAGCGCCGTGCGCCTGGCGCGGGCGCTGACCGGGCGTGAGGTCGTGGTCAAGTTCGCGGGCGCCTACCACGGGCACTCCGACGGGCTGCTCGCCGAGGGCGGCTCGGGGATGGCGACGCTGTCGGTGCCGGGCAGCCCCGGGGTGCCGCCGGCGATGGCGGCGCTGACCGTGGTGGTGCCGTGGAACGACCGCACCGCGGTCGAGGCAGCCCTCGCCGAGCACGAGGTCGCGGCGCTGCTGGTCGAGCCGGTGGCGGCGAACATGGGCGTCGTCCCGGCCGAGCCCGGCTTCCTCGAGTTCCTCCGCGAGGCGACGAGCGCGGCAGGGACCCAGCTGATCTTCGACGAGGTGATCACGGGCTTCCGCGTCGCCCGCGGCGGTGCCCAGGAGCTCTTCGGCGTCGAACCGGACCTGACCGTGCTCGGCAAGATCATCGGCGGCGGCCTGCCCGCGGCGGCGTTCGCCGGGCCGCGCGAGTCGATGGAACGGATCGCGCCGACGGGCGACGTCTACCAGGCGGGGACGCTGTCGGGGAACCCGCTCGCGGTGGCGGCCGGGCTGGCGACTCTGGACGGCCTCGACGCGGCGGCGTACGAGCGGCTCGGTGCCCTGACCGACCGGCTCGCCGACGGCTTCGAGGCACTGGCCGCCGGGCGGCCGCTGCAGGTGGCGAAGGCGCCCGGGCTGGTGACGCTGTTCTTCAGCGAGGT
>DASZUH010000394.1:0-7021 GCA_035547715.1 Solirubrobacterales bacterium | reverse complement strand
GTCAACCGCGCCCTGACCGGGCGCGGACCGGTCACGGTGATCGCGCCATTGGCGGTCGTCGCGGTGGTGATCTTTGCCCTCACCACCGAAGGGTTCGCCACCAGCGGCAACTTCAAGTCGATCGCGTTCTCGACCGCCTTCGTCGGCACGATCGCGATCGGGCAGACGGTGATCATGCTGAGCGGGAACTACTTCTCCCTGTCGCTGGGGACGACGGCCGCGGTCAGCGCCATCGTCTTCCTCTCCGCCGTCCACTTCGGCACCGTCGCCGCGATCATCATCGCGCTGGCCTTCGGCGCGGCGGTATGCGGATTGCAGGGCCTCCTCGTCGGGGCCTGGGGCGCAAACCCCATCATCGTCACGATCGGAGCGGGGGTGATCCAGTCCGGAGTGGTCCTGCTGATCACCGGTGGAGGCACCGTCAGGCCTTCCTCGGAGACCGGCCTGATCCAGTTCTTCGCCGAACCGATCGCCGGCATCCCGGCGGCCTTCTACGTCTTTGTCGTGATGACGATCGTGGTCGAGCTGGTGCTGCGCTTCACCCGGCTCGGGGCCGGCATCCACCTGCTCGGCGGCAGCCGCGAGGCGGCCCGCGCGGCGGGGCTGCCGGTCACCTGGATCGTCGTCGGGGCCTTCGGCATCGCCGGCATCTGTGCCGCCGCCGCCAGCATCGTGCTCGGCTCGTTCCAAGGCAGTGCCACGCTGTCGTTGGAAGGGACGCTGACCTACGACTCGATCGCCGCCGCCCTGGTCGGCGGCTCCGCGGTACTGGGCGGCCGCGGTTCGGCCCTGCGCACCTTCATCGGCACGATCGGGATCACCACGCTGTCCTCGGCGCTGCTCTTGCGTGGGTACGCGACCGGGGTGCAGATCGTGGTCAAAGGCGTGATCGTGCTCGGTGCCGTGCTCCTGGTCCACGTCTCGTCTCGGAGGTCGAGCCGATGAGCGCCGGCGGTCGTCGCATCCCGATCCCGCCCGGTTGGGCCTTCGTGTTGTCGGTGATGGTCGTCTTCCTCTTCGTCCTGCCCGCGATGACCAAGGGGGAAGTGACCGACGGGAGCGTCAACAACCTCTTCCAGATCTTCGCCGCCAACGCGCCGATCGCGCTGGCGCTGGGGTTGACGATGATCGCCGGCGAGTTCGACCTCAGCGTGATCGCCTCCTACTTCCTCGGCGGCATGCTGGCGGTCAAGTTCGGCGGCGACTCGTTGGCGCCGGCCATCGCGATCGGGGCCGCCGCCGGGCTGCTCGCCGGCACGGTGGTCGGCTGGCTGGTCACCCGCTTCCGGATCAGCTCGATCCCGGTGAGCCTCGGCGTGTTCATCCTCGTCTGGGGTGCGACCAACCTGCTCGGCCACAATGTCGACGTTCCTTATGTTCATTACGAGGTCACGGCCGAAGTGATCGAACCCGTCGCCACCTACTTCACCGATCAGAGCCTGATCGTGATCGGCCTCTTCGTCGTCGTCGGCCTGTTCATGGCCTGGTCCCGATTCGGACGACACCTGCGCGCCGTCGGCGGCGACCTGCGCGCCAGCCGCGCCGCCGGCGTCCGGGTCGACCGCGTCCTGGTCGCGACCTTCGCACTCGCCGGGGCGATCGCCGCGGGCGGCGGTGCGCTGGAGGGGATCGCCTCCGCCTCCGCCGTGCCCAACGCCGGCTTCACCGCCTTGCCGCTGGCGGTGATCGCGGTCGTCATCGGCGGCGTCGCGGCGGCGGGTGGCAAAGGCTCGGTGCTCGGGATCGGCGCCGGGGTGTTGGCGATCGCCATCCTCGAAACGACGCTCAGCATCGTCGGGGCAAAGGAAGAATTGACCTCGGTGATCACCGGCACCTTCCTGGTCGTGGTCGCCGTCGTCGCTGCCCAGGGCTTCCGTGAGTCGCGCTCGGTGCTCGGCCTGCAGAGCATGCTGCGGCGGATGGAGGGCATCGCGGCCCCCAAGCCCACCAACTCCACCGACGCGCATGCCGACGGCTGATCAGCCGGCCCCGGATTGGCGCCGTGGGCAGACCGTCGTCGTCACCGGCGCCGCGGGCGTGATCGGCACCGCCGTCGCCCGGCGGTTCGTCGAGGAGGGGGCCTCGGTGCTGATGGTCGACCGCGATCGCGAAGGGCTCGAGTCCCTCGCCGGGTCGCTGGGCGCCGCGGCCCGACCGCTTGAGCTCGACGTCACCGACCCGGCGGCGTGGGAGCCGGTGTCGGCGGCCGAGCGGATCGACGCGCTTGCCCACTGCGCCGGCTTCATCCCCTCGCCGCGGCCTTCATGGGAGCTTGACCCGGCCGAGTTCGACCGCATCGTGCGGGTCAACCTTCACGCCACCTATCTCGCCTTCACCGCCGTCCTGCCCGCGATGCGGCGGGCCCGGGCAGGCTGGATCGTCAACCTCGCCTCGATCGCGGGCAAGGAGGGCAACCCCGGCCAGGCCCCGTACAGCGCGGCCAAAGCCGGGATCATCGGGATGACCAAAGCGATCGCCAAGGAAGTCGCCGAGTTCGGCATCACCGTCAACGCGTTGACGCCGACGATCATCGACGGCCCTTCGGTCGCCGGCTTCAGCGACGAGTATCGCGCCGATCTGCTGGCCCGCATCCCGCTCGGCCGCTTCGGCCGGCCGGAGGAGGTCGCCGCGATGGTCTCGTTCGTCTGCTCGCCGTCTTGTTCGTTCACCACCGGCAGTTGCTTCGACATGAGTGGCGGCAGGGCGACCTACTGATGCCGGGGACCGCGCAGGATCGGCGTGCGCTCGTCGCGGGCGGCGGCGGGATGATCGGCGGCGCGGTCGCCGCCCGGCTGCGCGACGACGGCTTCCTGGTCACGGTCGCCGATCTCGACCCGGGGCGCCTGGGCGGGACCGAGGGCATCGAAGCCGTCGCCGCGGATCTCACCACCGAGGCGGGGACCGGCGCCGCGGTCGCGACGGCCGCCCCCGACGGCGTCCTGCACGCGCTCGTCAACTGCCAGGGGATCTCGCCGAAGCTCGAAGGGCGGGGGCCGGCGATCACCGAGATCGGCGTCGACGTCTGGGACGAGGTGATGGCGGTCAACCTGCGCAGCGTCTTCCTGCTGGCCCGCGAAGCCTGGGCGGCCCTGGTCGCCGCCGAAGGGGCGTCCGTCGTCAACATCACCTCGATCGTCGCCAAGGTCGGCTCCGCGCCGCCGCGCGGAGCAAGCTTCGGTCCGCCGCTGCAGTCCGGCGCCCACTACGGCGCCTCGAAGGCGGCACTGGCGAATCTGACCTGGTCGATCGCCCGCGAGGGCGCCCCGGAGGGCATCCGCTGCAACGCCGTCAGCCCCGGCTTCGTCGGCGAGGGCATGGGCGGGAAGGCCGAGGTGCTGCGTCAGATGGTGAGGGAGACGGTGCCACTCGGTCGCACCGCCCGGCCCGACGAGGTGGCCGGCGTCGTCTCCTTCCTGATCTCGCCCGCGGCCGCCTACATGACCGGCGAGGTCCTCGACCTCGATGGCGGCTTCCGACCCGACTGAGCAAACCCGACTGGAGGAGCAATGAGCGATCAGCAGTCAACGTCCGGGGGGTCCGGTTCGTTTCTCGAACTGGACATCGACATGCGGAGCGAAGGCTTCACCGCGCCGGAGCGCGAGCTGATGCTCGCCTGGTACCGCGACAACCATGAGTCCGGCGACTCGGACCTGTCGAAGTTTCCCGAGTTCACGATCGAGCACGACGGCGGCGGCTTCAAGGGCTACCGGCGTCACATCGCGACGATCGACAGGCAGATCGACGGTATGGCGCTGCCCCAGGCGGCCCACCTGTTGATGTTCCTCTACGCCTACATCCTGCTCGGCTACGAGAAGGGGATCGTCTACATCGCGATCAACGCGCGCCGCCTCGGCGCCTCGCGCGGGGAAGTTCTGGACGTGGTGCGGGCGGCGACCCCGGCCGCCGGTCCGTTCGGGCTGAACGCGGCGGCCGAGTTGCTCGACGATTACCTGCGTGAGTGGCCGGAGGACGGCGAGGAGCCCGGGCTCGAGTGGCCGCAGGGGTGGGGCCCCGAACCGGAGGCGTTGCGCAGCGGCATCGACCGCACCGTCGACGAGTTGCTGCCGGGAGAGCTGGAGATGCTCGAAGATTGGTACGGGAAGGTCTACGGAGAGGTGCCTTCGCACGTCGGCCGCCTCGCCCGCCTCCACCCGGTCGGGCTGAAGACCCAGCGGCTGCGCTTCGAGCGCGCCGGCGGCGAGACGCTGCCGATCCAGATGGTTCCGCTCTGCATGCTCGGCTACGCGGCGTGGCGCGGGAAAGCGAAGCCGATGCTGCGCGCCGCCCAGCTGGCCCGCTCGCTCGGCGTGGGCCGCACGCACGTGATCGGCATCCTCTTCTGGGCCGGTATCTACGGCGACGACGCCATCCTCGAGCCGGCCTTCGACGTTCTCGGCGAGCTGATCGACGAATGGTGAGTGGCCTGGAGGGGAAGGTGGTCATCGTCACCGGGGCCAGCTCGGGCCTCGGTGCCGAACTGGCTGCCTGGCTGGACGACGCAGGGGTGAAGCTGGTCCTCGCCGCGCGGCGTGCCGAGCGCCTCCGCGATCTGTGCCGTCGGCTCGGCGGCGAGCCGACGGCGGTGGTCTGTGACGTCACCGACGACGCCGACCGCGAGCGGCTGATCGCCGCCGCGACGGAGGCACACGGCCGTATCGACGGGCTGGTCAACAACGCGGGCATCTCGAAGGTCGCGACCGCGATGAAAGAGCCGGTGGAGGACTTTCGCGCCCACCTGG
This sequence comes from Solirubrobacterales bacterium, assembly GCA_035547715.1. Taxonomy (GTDB): domain Bacteria; phylum Actinomycetota; class Thermoleophilia; order Solirubrobacterales; family 70-9; genus VAYN01. The sequence continues at coordinate 2,282 of DASZUH010000394.1, read as the reverse complement.
AGACCAACCTGGTCGCCCCGTTCGCCCTCTCGCAGCTCGTCGCCCGCGTGATGCGCGACCACGGTGGCGGCTCGATCGTCAACGTCGCCTCGGTCCTCGGTCTGCGCTCGAGCGCCAACATGCCGGAGGCCGGGTACGTCAGCTCGAAGGGCGCGCTGATCGCCCTCACCCGGGAGCTGGCCTCGCAATGGGGTCGCCACGGCATACGGGTGAACGCGGTCGCCCCCGGATTCTTCCCGTCCGAGATGACCGAGGGCCTGGCCGACGAGGCGGGTGATGCGCCGGACTGGCTCGCTGCGGCGACCCCGTTGGCACGGCTCGGGCGGCCGGGGGAGCTGGCGCCGGCGATCGCCTATCTGCTCGCCGACATGAGCTCGTTCGTGACCGGCCAGACGACCGTGGTCGACGGCGGCATCGCCACGCGCTAGGAGCCTGAGATGGATTTCGCGCTTTCGCCCACCACCGAGAAGCTGCGGGAGCGCCTGCTCGCGTTCATGGAGTCGAGCGTCTATCCGGCGGAGCCGGTTGCCGCCGCCCAGATCCGCGACTCGGGCGACCCCCACCATCATCCGCTCGTGCTCGAGGAGCTGAAGGAAGAGGCCCGGTCGCTGGGCCTCTGGAACCTCTTTCTCCCGCACCGGACCGAGTGGACCGACGGCCTCGCCAACGTCGACTACGCGCCGCTGGCCGAGATCAGCGGGCGTAGTCCGCTCGCGCCGGAGGCGCTGAACTGCTCGGCCCCCGACACGGGGAACATGGAGATCCTGACGATGTTTGGTACCGAGGAGCAGAAGCAGGCCTACCTCGGGCCGCTCCTCCGAGGGGAGATCCGATCTTGCTTCATGATGACCGAGCCCGGGGTCGCGAGCTCGGACGCGAACAACATCGAGTGCCGCATCGAGGCCGATGGCGACGATTACGTGATCAACGGGCGCAAGTGGTGGGCGTCGGGGGCCGGAGGGGCCCGCGCCGAGGTCTCGATCGTGATGGGCCTGACCGACCCCGACGGGCCGCCGCACCGCCGCCAGAGCATGGTGCTGGTACCGCTCGACACGCCCGGCCTGACGCTGGTCCGCGACCTGCTCGTGTTCGGCTACAACGACCGCGAGTCGCATTGCGAAGTCGTGCTCGACGACGTCCGCGTGCCCCGCGGCAACCTGCTGGGCGAGGAGGGCGGCGGCTTCGCGATCGCCCAGGCTCGCCTCGGCCCCGGGCGCATCCACCACTGCATGCGCGCGATCGGGGCCGCCGAGCGGGTCCTCGAGATGATGTGCGTGCGGGCGCGGGAGCGGGTCGCCTTCGGGCGTCCGCTGGCCGAGCAGGGGGTGGTCCGCGAGTGGATCGCCGACTCGCGCATGGAGATCGACCAGGCCCGGCTTCTTTGCCTGCAGGCCGCATGGCTGATGGACACGGTCGGCAACGTCGGGGCCCGCCGGCAGATCGCCGCAATCAAGGTGGTTGCACCGAACGTCGCCGTCCGCGTCATCGACCGGGCGATCCAGCTACACGGCGGCGCCGGCGTGTCCCAGGACCTCCCGCTCGCCGAGATGTACGCGTGGGCCCGCACGCTCCGCCTCGCCGACGGCCCCGACGAGGTCCACCGCCGCACGGTCGCCAAGCTCGAGATGGCCCCTTGAGGGTCCGGATCGATTCTCCGAGCGCCGTGCTCGAGTTCCTCGGCGTAGCCATGCACCTCGTCCCAGGGGATCCCCGGTGAGCTGGTGAGGAAGGCCTCGAGCAGGCGGTGGCGGCGGATCACGCCGAGCGCCAGGCGCTCGCCCGTCAGCCCCACGCCCCTGTAGGGGGCGGGGGAGACGAGGCCCGCGTCGTCGAGGCGTTTCGGTGGTCCGGGCTTCGTCCACTACGGCGAACTCACCGGTATGGATCAGGAACTCGAAGAAGACCTGCCGGTCCTCGGGGATCGCGGCCGGGAGCTTCCCCGAGCTCCGCGCGGGTGAGCGCCTTCACCTTCTCTTCGGCCGGCTCGCCGTCCTCGGACGCCGCCGGGACGCCGACGCCGGCGATCGGGTTGCCGGGACGCAATCCGTCCTCGATGGCGGTGGCGAACATGACCGAGAGCGCAGCACGAAGCTTCTTGATCTGCGACGTGGTGCATCCTTCGGCCCGCACATGGCCGCTCGGGGAAGCGTGCCGGGGTCGACCCGCAGGGCGTCCGCCAGGACCAGGATCTCGGCGGAGGACACCGTCCTCGCGCCCGTTGGAGCCCGACACCCGCCGGCTCGAACGGCTCCCCGGAATCAGAAGCGGCCCGTTCGCAGGCC
>DASZUH010000393.1:0-21043 GCA_035547715.1 Solirubrobacterales bacterium | reverse complement strand
AACCGGCCCGGCCCGCCCCGAGACGCCCGGGACGCACCTCGGACGGCCGCCCCGCCCGCGAGTCGTCACCCCACCCAACTCGGACGGCCGCCCCGCCGCGAGTCGTCACGGGACGCCCCGGCCGCCCGCCCGCTACGAAGCCACCGGCGCGCTGTCGTCGGCCGCCGGGCTCTCGTCGCCGGCGCGCGCCCGGCCCGCTTCGGCCACGAAGAGGTCGTGCAGGTCGCTGATCGCGTTGTTGGCCGGGGCGCTGCGGCGCCGCTGGAGCACCAGGAGCACGCCGGTGCCGTCGTCGGCGATGGGGCGGTAGGTGATCTCGCCGCTGCGCTCGAGCGGGTCGCCGACGACGCTGTACTCGGGCAGGACCGCGATGCCGAGGCCGGCGGCCACCATCAGCTTGCCCATCTCGGCGCCGTCGGCGGAGTAGGAGAAGGTCGGCTCGCGGCCTTCGAGCAGCCGCATCACGTAGCGGTGCATCACGTAGCCGGCGCGCATCGCGATCAGCGGCCGGCCCCAGAGGTCGGCGCTGCGGATCGTCTTCGCGGAGGCCAGCTCGTCGTCGGGGCGCAGGCAGACGACCGGATGCCCGCGCAGCAACTCGGTCGACTCGAACTCGGGCGGCATGTCGTCGCCGTCGAGGTAGTTGACCAGCCCGAGGTCCATCGAGCCCTCGAGCAGGCTGCGGTGGATCCCCGTCTGCTGCGCGGTGAGGATCTCCACCAGCGTGCTCGGATGGCTGTCGCGGAAGGCGTGGATCGTCGGCGCCAGCAGCGGCACCGTCGCCGCGGTCACCGTCCCCACCCGCACGGTGCGGGAGAGGGAGCGGCTCTCGTCGGCGGCCCGCTTCATGTTGTCGGCCGCCTCGATCACGGCGAGCATGTGGGGGAGGAGCTCACGCCCGTGCTCGCCCACCGTCGCCCCGGAGCGCCGGCGGTCGAGGATCTCGACCCCGAGCTCCCGCTCCAGCCGGCGCACGTTCTCGCTCAGCGCGGGCTGGGAGATGTGGAGCGCCTCGGCGGCGCGGCGGAAGGAGCCGAAGCGGGCGACGGCGACGGCGTATTCGAGCTGTTGGATTCGCATCGGGATCTCGGGCTGGCCAGGGGGTGGGTTTGTGAAGTTATTTCACCAAAGTTGACCGACTAGGTAAGGAAAGACTATAGGGCTACTCGAAAGTCCGATTTGACAGGCGCCGAAAGGCAGGTGCATCATCCGCCTTCGCTTAAGTCCTTTGTTGATCGACTTACTAGGGAATAGACGAAGATGCCCCGACCGATCCGCCTCAACGCCTTTGACATGAACTGCGTCGCCCACCAGTCGCCCGGCCTCTGGCGGCACCCCGACGACCACGCCTGGGACTACCGAAAGCTCTCCTACTGGACCGACCTCGCCCGGCTCCTCGAGCGGGGGCGCTTCGACGGCCTCTTCATCGCCGACGTGCTCGGCATCTACGACGTCTACGGCGGCGGCCGCGACGCCACCGTCCGCCACGCCACCCAGGTCCCGGTCAACGACCCGGCGATGCTGATCTCGGCGATGGCCGCGGTCACCGAGGGCCTCGGCTTCGGCCTCACGGCATCGATCTCCTTCGAGCACCCGTACCCCTTCGCCCGCCGGATGTCGACGCTCGACCACCTCACCGACGGGCGCGTCGGCTGGAACGTCGTCACCTCCTACCTCGACAGCGGCGCCAAGAACCTCGGCGCGGCGGCGCAGCTGAACCACGACAACCGCTACGACGTCGCCGACGAGTACCTCGAGGTCTGTTACAAGCTCTGGGAGGGCAGCTGGGAGGACGACGCGGTGCTGCGCGACCGCGCCGCCGGCGTCTTCACCGACCCCGCGAAGGTGCACGGGATCGAGCACGACGGCGAGTTCTTCAAGGTCCCCGGCATCCACCTCTGCGAGCCCTCGCCGCAGCGCTCCCCGGTGATCTACCAGGCGGGCGCCTCGAGCCGCGGCCGTCAGTTCGCCGCCGAGCACGCCGAGGCGATCTTCACCGCGGCGCCGACCAAGGAGATCCTCAAGGAGACCGTCGCCGACATCCGCCGGCGCATGGTCGAGGTCGGCCGCGACCCCTACGACGCCCGCATCTACAACCTGCTGACCGCGATCGTCGACGAGACCAAGGAGAAGGCCTGGGCCAAGCACGACGACCTCGAGCGCTACGGCGACGACGAGGCGGCGCTGACCCTCTTCTCCGGCTGGATGGGCGTCGACCTCGCCGAGTACGACCTCGACGACCCGATCGGCGAGGTCGAGTCGAACGCGATCCACTCCGCGGTGGCCGCCTTCCAGCAGGCCGACCCCGAGGGCGGCGAGTGGACCGTCCGCGACATCGCCCGCTGGGGCGTGATCGGCGGCCTCGGCCCGCGCACCGTCGGCTCGCCCGCCGAAGTCGCCGACCACATGCAGGAGTGGATCGACTACGCCGACGTCGACGGCTTCAACCTCGCCTACGCGATCACCCCGGGCACCTTCGTCGACGCGGTCGAGCACCTGATCCCGGAGCTGCAGCGGCGCGGCGTCGCCCCCACCGAGTACCCGACCGGAACCCTGCGCGAGAAGCTCTTCGGCGCGGGGCCGCGGCTCCCCGACCGCCATCCCGGCGCCTCCTACCGACGCCTCGGCGAGGCCGGGCGCGTCGCCGCCGGAGCGGCGGCCTGACCCCTCCATGACGACGACGAGGAGCGCCGAGATGCCCCTGAAGTTCCACTGGTTCCTGCCCACCCAGGGCGACGGCCGCGGCCTGATCGAGACCGGCGAGGCGCCCCCGGCGGGCGTCGCGGGCGGCCTCCGCGAGGCCTCGATCGGCTACCTGACCCGGGTCGCCACCGCCGCCGAGGACCTCGGCTTCGAGGCGGCGCTGACCCCGACCGGCGGCTGGTGCGACGACGCCTGGGTGGTGACCGCGATGCTGGCGGAGACCTCGGAGCGGCTGAAGTTCCTGGTCGCCTTCCGGCCCGGGCTGGTCAGCCCGACGCTCGCCGCCCAGATGGCGGCGACCTTCCAGTGGCACTCCCACGGCCGCCTGCTCCTCAACGTCGTCACCGGCGGCGACCCGGCCGAACAGCGTGCCTTCGGCGACTTCCTGGGCAAAGAGGAGCGCTACGGGCGGACCGGCGAGTTCCTCGAGATCGTCTCCCGCCTCTGGGACGGCGAGACCGTCGACCATGCGGGCCAGCACCTGCGGGTCGAGGGGGCGACGATCCACCGCCTGCCCGACCCGCGGCCGCAGATCTACTTCGGCGGCTCCTCGCCTACCGCGATCGAGGTCGCGGCCGCCCACGTCGACGTCTACCTCACCTGGGGCGAGCCGCCCGCCGCGGTCGCCGAGAAGATCGACCGGGTCGCGGAGGCGGCGGCCGCGCGCGGGCGCCAGGTGCGCTTCGGCATCCGCCTCCACACGATCTCCCGCGACACCGCGACCGCCGCCTGGGCGCAGGCCGAGCGCCTGCTCGACTCGGTCCCGGTCGAGACGATCGCCCAGGTCCAGGCGCGCCTGCGCCAGTCCGAGTCGGAGGGCCAGCGGCGGATGCTCGACCTCCACAACGGCTCGCGCGACGGGCTCGAGGTATACCCCAACCTCTGGGCGGGCGTCGGCCTCGGCCGCGGCGGCGCGGGCACCGCGCTGGTCGGCTCGCACGCCGAGGTCGCCGAGCGGATCGAGGAGTACGCCGAGGCCGGGATCGAGGAGTTCGTCCTCTCCGGCTACCCCCACCTGGAGGAGCTCTACTGGTTCGGCGAGGGCGTCCTGCCGCTGCTCGAGCGCCGCGGCCTCTGGCGCCCGCCGGACCCGGCCGAGCTCGCCTTCTCGCTTTCCGGCGGCCGCGAGGGGACCGCGGTCCCCTTCGCCGTGGGGGCGTCCAAATGAGCGCGCCGGTCACCCAGCGGGTCGCGATCGTCGGCGGCGGCGCGGCCGGGGCGCTGGCCGCGGTCCACCTGCTGCGCGAGCGCCGCGAACGGGGCGCGCTCGAGATCGACCTGATCGACCGCACCGGCAGCTTCGGCGCCGGGGTCGCCTACGGCACCCAGGACCCGCTCCACGTGCTGAACGTCCCGGCCGTGCGGATGGGCGCGATCGCCGGCCACCCCGAGCACTTCCACGAGTGGCTCGCCGAGCGCGGCGAACCGGCGGCCGAGGAGGCGTTCCTGCCGCGCGGCCTCTACGCGACCTACGTCCGCGACCTGCTCGCCCGCGCCGAGCGCGAGGCCGGCGCGGCGCGGCTGCGCCGCCACTGCGGCGAGGTGACCGCGATCGCCGAGCACTTCGGCGCCGCGACCGCGCCGCTCGAGCTGAGCCTCTCCGGCGGCGAGCGGATCGCGGCCGACCGCGTCATCCTGGCGCTCGGCCCGCTCACCGCCGGGGACCCGATCGAGGTGCCGCCGGAGCTGAAGGCGACGGGCACGTGGATCAGCGATCCCTGGGCGCCGGGCGCGCTCGAGGAGGCCCACCGGTCGCGCTCGGTGCTGATCGTCGGCACCGGTCTCTCGATGGTCGACGTGGCGCTGACGCTCGGTGCAAGCCGGTCGGACGGCCCACGGATCCGCGCCGTCTCCCGCCACGGCCTCGTGCCGCGCCGCCACCGCCGCTCGCTCACCAACGTGCGCCGCTTCCACATCCCGACCGAGACCGGGACGCTCGAGCCGATCGTCGCCGCGATCTTCGCCCAGGTCTGTCGCGTCGCCCGTCAGGGCGACGACTGGCGCGACGTGATCGACTCGATGCGCCCCGTCACGCCGGCGATCTGGAAGGCGCTGCGGCCGGAGGAGAAGCAGCGCTTCCTCGACGAGTACCAGCGCCTCTGGGACGTCCACCGCTTCCGCATGGCGCCCGAGGTGGCCGACCGCTACGAGGCGCTCGCCGCCGCCGGGCGGCTCGAGACCGGGGCCGCCTCGATCGTCTCGGTCGAGCCGCACGGGCACCGCGCCCGCGTCTTCCTGCGCACGCCCGGCGCCCACGACCTCGAGGCGGTCGAGGTCGACCGGGTGATCAACTGCTCGGGCGCCGGCTACGACCTGCGTCGGCAGGCGCCGCCGGTCCTCGCCGGGCTGCTCGCCACGGGCCGGGCCCGCCCCGACGAGCTCGGCCTCGGCCTCGACGTCGACGAGGACGGCGCGCTGCTCGACCGCGAGGGCCTGCCCTCGGAGCGGCTCTTCGCCGTCGGCAGCCTCCGCAAGGGGGTCGAGTGGGAGTCGATCGGGATCACCGAGATCCGCGACCACTCCGGCGCGATCGCACGCAAGATCGTCCGCACCGGCGAAACGGAAGAGATCCCGCTGCCGACGGAGTTGCGCGCCGTCGCCGCCACCCCGACCGAGTGGGAGGCGGCGTGATGGTGCGGCTCGACCTGGTCACAGGGACGGCGGCGGCCGGCCCCTTCGCCCGCGCCGCCGAGGAGCTCGCCGGCGGCCGCATGGTGCTGCTGCGCGACGACCGCGAGCGGCGGGGCGAGGGCGACCTGCTGATCGCCGCCGAGGCCGCCGACGCCGCGGCGATCAACTTCATGGTCACCGAGGCCCGCGGGATCGTCTGCCTGGCGCTCTCGACGGAGCGCTGCAGGGAGCTCGGCCTCGAGCAGATCGGCAACCGCGGCAACCAGTCGTCGCTGGGGGACTCGGCGATGGTCTCGATCGAGGCCCGCGAGGGCGTCACCACCGGGATCTCCGCCGCCGACCGCGCCCGCACGATCGCGGTCGCGGTCGACCCGTCGTCGGGACCCGAGGACCTGGTGCAGCCCGGCCACGTCTTCCCCCTGCGCGCCCGTCCCGGCGGGGTGCTGGAGCGGGCGGGCCGCACCGAGGCCGCGGTCGACCTCGCCACCGCGGCGGGCCTCGGCGGCGGCGCCGTCCTCTGCCAGCTGATGCGCGACGACGGCCACATGGCGACGGGGTCCGACCTGGAGGTCTTCGCCGACCGTCACGGCCTCGCCATCCTCGACGTCTCCGACGTGGTGGAGCACCGGCGCGCCGCCGAGCCCTCGGCGGCCGCGGAGATCGCCGAGGTCGGCCGCCTCATGCGCGACGTGATGGGCCACTTCGCCACCGGGGTCACCGTGGTCACGGCCCGGGACGAGGGGGGAGCCCCGGTCGGCACCACCGCCAACGCGATCTCCTCGGTCTCGCTCGACCCGCCGCTGCTCCTCGCCTGCCTGGCGCGGAGCTCGGAGACCCTGGCGGCGATCCGGTCCGGGGGCCGCTTCGCGATCAACGTCCTCGCCGACGGCCAGCGCCACCACTCCGACCGCTTCGCCAGGAAGGGCGAGGCCGTCCGCGCCCACGAGGTCGAGTTCCGAGACCACGACCTCGGCGTGCCGGTCCTGCCCGGCGCCTTGGCGACCGTCGCCTGCGGGGTCTCGGCGATCCACCCGGCGGGCGACCACGAGATCGTCGTCGGCCTCGCCCGCCACCTCGAGCACCGCGAGCCCGGCGCCCGGCCGCTGCTCTTCTACCGCGGCTCCTACAGCCAGATCCAGATCGAGGAGGACGAACTTGCCGCCTGAGCCCGACACCAATCCCGTCGACATCCGCGTCATCCTCGGCTCGACCACCCCGCCGGGTCGGATGCACCGGGCGCTCGAGGGCGCGATCGGGCGGGCGCGGGCCCGCGGGACGACCGCCGACCTGCTCGACCTCGGCACCCTCGACCTCGGCTTCGCCGACGGCACCCCGACCGCCGACCTCGCCGACGACACCGCGGCGACGATCGCCGCGATCGAGTCGGCCGGGGCGCTGATCCTGGCCACGCCGGTCTACCGCGGCTCGCTCTCGGGCTCGCTGAAGAACCTGATCGACCTGACCCCGGTGCCGGCGCTGCAGGGCAAGGTGGTCGGCATCGTCGCGATGGGGGCCTCCGACCACCACTTCCTCGGCCCCGAACGGCACCTGCGCGACGTGCTCGCCTTCTTCGGCGCGGTCGTGATGCCGGTCGCCGTCTACCTGAACGGCGCCGACTTCGTCGACGGCCTCCCCGGCGAGCGGGCCGAGGCGCTGCTCGACCAGCTCCTCGCCGCCACCGCCGCGACCGCCGCCGCGCTCGACGGGGTGGAGGCCTTGGCCGAGCCGACGCCGCTGGCCGCCAAGGCGATCAAACCGCGGACGGAGGCGAAGAGCTGATGCCGACCGCCGAGATGCCGACCGCCGAACTCCACCTGCCGACGCCGGCCGAGGTGCCGCCGCTCGCGGCCGACACCGATGCGCTCCCCGACGCCTCGGTCCGCGCGATCGTCATCGACGCCCACGCGCCGAGCCGCATCGGCCTCGCGGCGCTGCTCGACGAGCAGCCCTGGATCGAACGCTGCCTGCTCGCCGCCGACAGCAGCGAATCGGTTGCCCTGACCCGTCGCCACCGCCCCGACGTGGCGATCCTCGACATCTCCCAGATCGGGCCCTTCGCGGGCTCGATCACCGCTGCGATCCACGCGGCCCACCCGGGCGTGCAGATCCTCCTCACCTCGCGCTGCCGCACGTCCCCCGGCGCGCCCCCGGCCAGCCTCGGCGCGATCGGCTTCCTCCCCGCCGGGGTCTCCGGCGAGGACGTCGTCGAATCGGTCCGCGCCGCGGTCCTCTCCGGCGAGCCGCTCGACCTCCCGGTCGCCGCCCCGGCCGGCGGCCTCGCCCTGACCGACCGCGAGCGCGAGATCCTCGTCCTGCTCGGCACCGGCGCCACCAACCGCGAGATCGGCGAGCGCCTCCACCTCGGCCCCGACAGCGTCAAGAAGAGCGCCACCGCGCTCTACCGCAAGCTCGGCGTCCGCAACCGCACCGAGGCCGCGCAGCGCGCCGCCACCGTCCTCGCCGCCTGACCCCCGACCCCGCCACACCAGCTTCACCCGGCTTCCCCGCCACCCCACACATAGGAGCACCCCCAGTGAACGACCAGCCGCTCAACTTCTGCGCTTTCGTGATGGACACCCCGTCGCACATCATCCACGGCCTCTGGCGCGACCCCGAGGGGGACCAGCTCCGCTTCAACGAGCTCGAGCTGTGGATCGACCTCGCCCGCCGGCTCGAGGCCGGCGGCTTCGACGCGATCTTCTTCGCCGACGTGATCGGCCTCTACCACGACTTCCGCGGCGGTCCCGATTTCCACGCGGAGCTCGGCCTGCAGATCCCCTCCAACGACCCGATGGTGATCATCTCGGCGCTCGCCGCGGCGACCGAGAACCTCGGCCTCGCCTTCACCCTCGGCTGGGGGCAGGTGCCGCCCTTCCAGTTCGCCCGCCAGGTGGCGACGCTCGACCACGCCTCGCGCGGGCGGATCGCCTGGAACATCGTCACCGGCGCCAACCCGAACGGCTGGCGCAACCTCGGCTACGACGACATGCCCGCCCACGACACCCGCTACGCGATCGCCGACGAGTACCTCGAAGTTCTCTACAAGCTCTGGGAGGGATCGTGGGAGGAGGACGCGCTGCTCGCCGACCGCGGCTCGGGCCTGCACGCCGACCCCGCGAAGATCCACCCGATCAACCACGTCGGCGAGCACTTCAGGTGCGAGGGGCCGTTCCTGGTGACGCCCTCGCCGCAGCGCACGCCGCTGCTCTTCCAGGCCGGCTCCTCGCCGGTCGGCCGCGACTTCTGCGCCCGCCACGCCGAGGCCCAGTTCATCCAGAGCCCCTCGCCCGAGGACGCGCGCAGGCAGATCGCCGAGACCCGCGACCTGCTCGAGAGCCACGGCCGCACGCGCGACGAAATCAAGTTCTTCCAGGGCCTCTCCTTCGTCGTCGGCGGGACCGAGGAGGAGGCGCTGCGCAAGGAGCGCGAGCTGGAAGAGAAGATCGACGCCGACGGGATGGTCGCCCACATGGGCGGCGCGATCGGCGTCGACCTCGGCGGCCTCGGCCTCGACGACCCGCTCGACGCGCAGTCGACCGAAGGCGTCCAGGGCATCCTCAACTGGCTGCGCGAGAGCGCCGGCGGCGGCAACCCGACGGTGCGTGACGTGATGCACCTGATGAGCCGCCGCACCCGGGTCGTCGGCACGCCCGAGCAGATCGCCGACCGGCTCGACGTCTACCGCCAGGCCGGGGTGGACGGCGTCAACGTCGTCAACGCGACGATTCCCGGCTCCTACCAGGAGTTCATCGACGGCGTGATGCCGGTGCTGCGCGAGCGCGGCCTCGCCGCCGACGGCTACGGCGAGGGCACCCTGCGCAACAAGCTCTTCGGCCACGACCGACTCACCGACCGTCACCCGGCATCCCGTTACCGGGACGCCTTCCGCGCCCCGATTCCGGCCTGAACCAAACGACCGTTCCCCAACCGGGTAAATCCATATCCCTTTTCTGACTTAGAAGGTCAACTTAATCTAGTTTGCTCCCCAAGATGAATAGACAAGACAAGAATCTCTCCTCCCCCAGCCCGGCGCACGCACCGAAGCGTGCGCTCCACCCACGAGCCTCCCTCCGCGCGATGCGGACGCACATCGCCATCTTTGCTGCCGTGGCGATGGCGGTCCTGCTGGCCGTCGGACTCTCCGCCTGCGGCGGGTCCTCGGCGACCGGCGCGGGGGGAGGCTCGACGGATGGCTCGTCGAGCGGCTCCTCGAGCGACGTCCCCGGCGCCACCGCGGCGTCGACCAACGTGGTCGGCACCGAAGGCGCGACCAAGCCGACCACCACGCCGAAGCCGGGCGGCACGATCCACTACGCCCACGAGATGGAAACGCCGTGCCTGACCGGCGGCTGGATCCAGGAGGCCTACATCGAGCGCCAGTACGCCGACAGTCTCGTCTCGATGGAGAAGGGCGGGAAGATCGTCCCCTGGCTGGCGACCTCGTGGAAGACGACGCCCGACCACCTCACCTGGACCTTCACCCTGAAGCCGGGGGTCAAATTCACCAACGGCGAACCGCTCGACGCGAAAGCCGTGGTCGACAACTTCTACGCCTGGCTGAACCCGGAAACGATCAATCCGACCGTCCAGACCTACATCGGCGAATACTTCCAGTCGGCCAAGGTCATCAACCCCACGACCTTCCAGCTGAAGCTGTCGAAACCGTACGCGCCGCTGCTGCCGGTGATTTCCCAGGGTTACTTCGGGATCCTCTCGCCGAGCACCTACAAGGGCGGGGCGGAAACGGTCTGCAACGAACCGATCGGCTCCGGCCCCTTCATCGTGCAGAAGTGGACGCACGGCCAGAACATCACCTTCGTCCGTAACGACAACTACAACTCGGCGCCGCAGAACGCCCTCCACCAGGGTCCGGCCTACGCCGAAAAGCTGATCTGGAGCTACGTCGACGACCCGACCACCCGGTACGGCTCGCTGACCACCGGCCAGTCGAACGTGATCTACGACGTCCCCGGCCCCGACTGGGCGACGGCGCAGAACGAATTCGAAGTGCAGCAGTACATCACCCCGGGCCGTCCCGACACGCTCGACCTGAACACGGTCAACGGCCCCTTCAAAGACCAGAAGGTCCGCGAAGCGTTCGCCTACGGTGCCGACCGCGAAGCGGCCGTCGCCAGCGCCTTCGAAGGCAAGACGCCCTACAACGGCAACGGCGCCCTCAGTCAGACGACGCCGAACTTCAACGCCAACCTCGAAGACACCTGGCCCTACAACCCCGAAAAAGCCGAAGCGCTCCTCGACGAAGCGGGCTGGAAGAAGAACGGCGACGGCGTCCGTGAAAAAGACGGCAAGCCGCTCGACATCCTGCTGATCTACGGCGCCAACTCGATCATCACCAACGAAGGCGCGACCGTCCTCCAGGACCTGCAGGCCCAGTGGAAGGAAGTCGGCTTCAACGTCACGCTGAAACCGCTCGCCTTCGCCGAACTGTTCGCGGCCGAGTACACCAAGCCGACCTCCTACGACGCGACGATCGGTTACTGGACCTCGCCGTCGGCCGGCGTGATGCTGATCACCTGGCGGCCTTGGAACGGGAAAGAACCGAACGCCTACAACTCACCGTTCTACAACGACCCGCACCTGATCGAACTGATCGAAAAAGGCAACGCCTCCTTCACCGAAGCCGACAAAGACAAGTACTACGGCGAGGCCCAGGAAATCGTCACCAAGAAGGTGGCGGCGGTGGTCGGCGTCTACACCCAGGAAACCACCCTGGCGGTGGAACCGAACCTCAAAGACGTCTGGCTCGAGGCGTCCCAGGGTGAGCCCGTCTTCTCCGACGCCTACTTCGAAGGCGAGGGTTGATGGCAACCTACGCAGAGCCCACCGGTGGGGCCACGGCGATCGGCGTCAAGCCGCGCCGTGGCCCCTGGGTGAAGCGGATCGCCTGGCGCGTCCTCGGCGCGATCTTCGTCCTCTGGGCGGCGGCGACGTTCGTCTTCTTCGTCCAGCAGCTGCTGCCGGGAAACCAGGCGACGCTGATCCTGAACGAGCAGACCGGCAACCAGCAGAGCTACACGGCGAAGCAGCTCGCGCCGACCGAAGCGAAGTACGGGCTCGACCAGCCGGTGCTGACGCAGTACTGGGACTACATCAAAGGCCTCGCCCACGGCGACCTCGGCAAGTCCTACACCCAGCACAAGTCGGTGACCTCGATCATCGGCGAACAGGTCGGCCCGACGCTGGTGCTGACGATCACCGCGCTGATCCTCGCCTGGATCCTCGCCCTGGCGACCATCCTCTTCACCTCGCGACGAAGAAAAGTGGTGTCGAGCCTCGGCTCGGGGTGGGAGATCTTCAGCGCCGGCCTGCCGTACTACTGGCTCGGCGTGATCCTGCTGGTCGTCTTCGCGATCGAACTGAAGGTCTTTCCGGTCCAGGGCGGGACCAGCCTCGAGGGCCTGGTGCTGCCGGCGCTCACCCTGGCGATCCCGCTGGCCGGGTTCATCGGCCAGGTCACCCGTGACGAGTTCGAGAAAGTGCTCGACCAGCCCTTCGTCACCTCGGCGCGGGCGCGCGGCATGGGTGACCTCGCGGTCCGCGTGAAGCACGTGCTGCGGCACTCGGTGCTGCCCGCGATCACGCTCTCCGGCTGGGCCCTCGGCGCGCTGATCTCCGGCGCCGTGATCGTCGAGAACGTCTTCGCCCGCCCCGGGATCGGCAACATGATCGTCGGCGCCGCCGAACACCGCGACGTGCCGCTGGTCAGCGGCGTCGTGATGCTGGTCGCCTTCATCTACGTGATCTCGAACATCCTCGTGGACATCGCCTACGCGATCGTCGATCCGAGGTTGCGCGGATGAGCGCCACCCCTGCCCCCACCCAAGGCGCCCCGGCCCCGTCGGCGCGCATCGCCGTCCCCGACTGGGTGCGCGGGATCCGGCCGGGCGTCGCCCTGGCCGGGCTCGTCGTCGCCTTCTTCGTCGTCGCGATGATCGTGCCGTCGCTCCTGACCAGCCACGATCCCTACGCGGTCAACCTCGAGGAAACGCTGCGGTCGCCGTCCTGGGCCCACATCATGGGCACCGACCAGTCGGGCCGCGACCTCTACGCGCGGATCGTCTACGGCGCCCGCGAGTCGCTCCTGATCGGCCTCGGCGCGACCGCGCTGGGGATGGCGATCGCGATCGTCCTCGGCACGCTCGCCGGGCTCGGCAACAAGTGGGTCGACGGGATCATCGGCCGCGGCGTCGAGGTGATGTTCGCCTTCCCGATCCTGCTCCTCGCCCTGCTCTTCGTCGCCGTCTTCGGACCGAGTGTGACGACCGAGATCGTCGCGGTCGGGCTCGGCACGGCCCCCGGCTACGCCCGCATGGTGCGGGGCCAGGTCCTCGCCGTGCGCGATTCCGGCTACGTCGAGGCCGCGCGAGCGCTCGGGCATCCCTATGGCTCGATCGTGCGGCGGCACATCTTCCCCAACGCGATGCGGCCGCTGGTCGTCGTGATGACGCTCGGCGTCGGCCAGTCGATCGTCTGGGCCTCGGGGATCGCCTTCCTCGGCCTCGGCGTGCCGCCGCCCTCGCCCGAGTGGGGAGCCCTGCTGAACGCCGGGCGCAACTACATCACCCAGGCCTGGTGGCTGGAGGTGATGCCGGGGCTGGCGATCGTCGTCTTCTCGCTGTCCCTGACCACGCTTGGCCGCTTCCTACAGAAACGCCTCGAAGGAGGAATCAGTCGATGAGCACCACGTCCAGCCCGGGCGAGGCGGAGCCCCGCCTCGCCGATCCCGAGAAAGACCTCCTGCGGGTCGAGAACCTGCGGGTCGGCTTCGGCGAGAAGCGCCACGTCACCGAGGTGGTGCACGGCGTCTCCTTCTCGCTGGCGCCGGGCGAGTGCCTGGCGATCGTCGGTGAGTCCGGCTCGGGCAAGAGCGTCAGCGCCCGCACCCTGGTCGGGCTGACCGGCGGCGGCTCCCACGTCTCCGCCGACCGGCTCGAGTTCGACGGCCAGGACCTGCTCGCCTTCAAGGACCGCCAGTGGCGCAACCTCCGCGGTCGCGACATCGGCTTCATCCTCCAGGACGCCCTCGTCTCGCTCGACCAGCTGCGGCCGGTCGGCAAGGAGATCGACGAGGCCCTGCGCCTGCACGACTGGGGCTCGCGGGCCGAGCGCGAGGCCCGGGTGCTGGAGCTGCTCGAGCTGGTCGGCGTGCCGGAGCCCGCGGTGCGGGCGAAGCAGCGGCCCTACGAGCTGTCCGGCGGCCTGCGCCAGCGCGCCCTGATCGCCTCGGCGATCGCGATGGACCCGAAGCTGATCATCGCCGACGAGCCGACCACGGCGCTCGACATGACCGTCCAGGCGCAGGTCCTGGAGCAGCTGAAGAACGCCAAGGAGCGGGGCAAATCGCTGATCCTGATCAGCCACGACCTCGCCGTCGTCTCGCAGCTCGCCGACACCGTCGCGGTCATGTTCAACGGCGAGATCCTCGAGTACGCGCCCGCGGCGCAGCTCTTCTCGCGCCCCGAGAACGCCTACACGCAGCGGCTGATCGAGGCGATCCCGAGCGCCGACTCGCGCGGCGAGCGGCTCTCGCCGACGGTGCGCCGCGCCTCGCTCGGCGAGGCCCGCGCCTACGAGGTGACCGACGCGCCGGTGCTGAAGGCCGAGCGCCTGTTCAAGGCGTTCCGCGGCCCCGACGGGGTCGACCGCACCGTCGTCAACGACGTCTCCTTCGAGCTGCGGCAGGGGGAGACGCTCGGCATCGTCGGCGAGTCGGGGTCCGGCAAGACGACGACCGCGCGCCTCGCCCTCGCCCTGCTCGACCCCGACGGCGGCGGCGTCACGCTGGCCGGCGAGGAGTGGTCGGGCCTGCCCGAGCGGGTGCGGCGCAAGCGCCGCGCCGACATCTCGGTGATCTACCAGGACCCGCTCAGCTCCTTCGACCCGCGCTGGTCGGTCGAGCAGATCATGCTCGACGCCCTCGGCGAGGGCTACGACACCAGGTCGGCGCGCAAGACGCGGGTCGGCGAGCTGCTGGAGATGGTCGGCCTCTCCGACCAGTTCCTCGGCCGGCGGCCGCTGCAGCTCTCCGGCGGCCAGCGCCAGCGCGTCGCGATCGCCCGGGCGCTCGCCCCGCAGCCGCGGGTGATCGTCTGCGACGAGCCGGTCTCGGCGCTCGACGTCTCGATCCAGGCGCAGGTGCTCGACCTGCTCGCCGACCTGCAGGACGAGCTGAACGTCAGCTACCTGTTCATCTCGCACGACCTCGGCGTGATCCATCACATCTCCGACCGGGTGCTGGTGATGAGCGACGGGAAGGTCGTCGAGTTCGGCGACGCCGACGACGTGCTGCTCCGCCCGCACCACCCGTACACGAAAAAGCTGGTCGCCTCGCTGCCGGTGCTGGAGCGGCCCGAGCCGACCGGGCCGCGGCCGTTCGGCCGGCCGCCGCGCCGCTCCGGAACCACGCCGAGCCTGCCGGAGGAGCTGGCGGCGTGACCCACCGCAACGCCTTCGCCGCAGTCCCCAACTGAAAGGAACCACCCCCCGATGGCCCGCCTCCGCTTCAACGCCTTCTCGATGAACTGCGTCTCCCACATCCACCACGGACAGTGGGTGCGGCCCGACTCGCGGAGCGTCGACTACACCGATCTCGACGCCTGGGTGGAGCTCGCCCAGCTGCTCGAGCGGGGCAAGTTCGACGCGCTCTTCCTCGCCGACGTGGTCGGCACCTACGCGGCCTACGGCGGCAGCCGCGACGCGGCGATCGAGGAGGGGCTGCAGACGCCGGTCAACGACCCTTCGCTGCTGATCCCGGCGATGGCGGCGGCGACCGAGAACCTCGGCTTCGCCTTCACCCAGTCGGTGCTGCAGGAGCAGCCGTTCAACTTCGCCCGCCGGCTCTCGACCCTCGACCACCTGACCAAGGGCCGGGTCGGCTGGAACATCGTCACCTCCTACCTGCCCGACGCGGCGCGCAACCTCGGCTTCGGCGGGCTGCCCTCGCACGAGGACCGCTACCGGCGCGCCGAGGAGTACATGCAGGTGATCTACAAGCTGCTCGAGGGCAGTTGGGAGGACGACGCGGTGGTCCGCGATCTGGAGCGCGGCATCTACGCCGACCCGACGAAGATCCACGACATCGACCACCACGGCGAGTTCTACCCCGACGTGCCCGGGCCGCACCTCGCCGAGCCCTCGCCGCAGCGCACGCCGGTGCTGTTCCAGGCGGGCACCTCGGAGTGGGGGCGGAACTTCGCCGCCCGCAACGCCGAGGCGATCTTCATCATCGGCCGCACGCCCGACGCCTCGCGGATCGTCGTCGACGACATCCGCGCCCGCGCCGAGGGCTTCGGCCGCGACCCCGAGGACATCGTCTTCTTCCAGGGGATGTCGTTCATCGTCGGCGGCACCGAGGCCGAGGCGAAGGCCAAGGCCGCGGAGTTCGACGCGACCCAGAGCCTGCGCGGCTACGCCGCCCACATGGGCGGCGCGATGGGGGTCGACTTCGCCGAGATCGGGCTCGACACGCCGGTCGGCGAGATCACCGAGTACAACACGCAGGGGATCGTCAAAGGGCTGATCGACTCGGCGCCGGACAAAACCTGGACCTTCGGCGACCTGCTCGCCAACCGCTCGATGAACCGCATCGTCGGCACCCCGGAGCAGATCGCCGACAAGCTCCAGGAGTGGGTCGACGCGGGCGTCGGCGGCATCAACATGCCCTACTACGTGACCCCCGGCTCGTTCGCCGACTTCATCGACGGCGCCGTGCCGGAGCTGCAGCGGCGCGGGCTGATGCAGTCCGAGTACACCGAGGGGACGCTGCGCGAGAAGCTGGCGAGCGGCGACGCCGAGGCGCGCCTGCCGGAGACCCATCCCGGCGGGCGCACGCGGCGCGAGCGGCTCGGCGCCCCCGCGGCGGCCTGAGAAGGGGACCCGGCATGCCCGTCAGGCTCCACTGGTTCCTGCCGACCAACGGCGACTCGCGCACCGACCTCAGCCTCGGCAACGCGGTCGGCGCTCACGGGGCGCGGATCGACGCGGCGACGACGACCGAGCGCAGGGCCGACCTCGGCTACATGTCGCAGGTCGCCCGCGCCGCCGAGGACATGGGCTTCGAGGCGGCGCTCACCCCGACCAGCTCCTGGTGCGAGGAGGCCTGGGTGATCACCGCGGCGCTGACCCAGCTGACCCGGGACTTCAAGTTCCTGGTCGCCTTCCGGCCGGGGCTCCAATCGCCGACCCTGGCGGCGCAGGCGGCGGCGACCTACCAGCGGGTATCGGGCGACCGCCTGCTGCTGAACGTGGTGGTCGGCGGCGACGGGGTCGAGCAGCGCCGCTACGGCGACACGATCGGCAAGGACTCCCGCTACGCGCGCGCCGACGAGTTCCTCGCGATCGTGCGGGAGCTGTGGAGCGGGGAGGAGGTCGACTTCTCCGGCGAGTGGTACGAGATCGAGGGTGCCCGCCTGCTCGACCCGCCGGCCTGGCCGACGGTCTACCTCGGCGGCTCCTCGGCGGCGGCGCTCGAAGTCGCGGCGCGGCGCGCCGACGTCTTCCTCACCTGGGGTGAGCTGCCCGCGGCGGTCGCGGCGAAGCTCGACGCGGTCCGCGAGGCGGCCGAGCGCGAGGAGCGGGAGCTCGGCTTCGGCATCCGCCTCCACGCGATCACCCGCGACACCGCCGAGGAGGCCTGGGCGGTCGCCGACCGGATGCTGGCCGGCCTCTCCGACGAGCAGATCGCCAAGGCCCAGTCGATCCAGTCGGTCTCCGAATCGGAGGGCCAGCGGCGGATGACCGAACTGCACCGCGGCCGCACCGACCAGCTCGAGGTGTCCCCCAACCTCTGGGCCGGCATCGGCCTCGTCCGCGGCGGCGCCGGCACCGCCCTGGTCGGCTCGCACGAGGAAGTCGCCGACCGGATCGCCGAGTACCACGACCTCGGCATCGACGAGTTCATCCTCTCCGGCTACCCCCACCTCGAGGAGGCCTACCGCGTCGGCGAGGGCCTGCTGCCGGTGCTACGCGCCCGCGGGCTGGTCGTCGACCGCGAGGGTGCGCTCGACCCAGCCTGAGCCGACCGAGAAGTCCTCGACGCCGAGCGCGGCGGCGACGTTGCACCACATCCCGACCTGGAAGAAGCCGTCCAGCTCTTCGTCCTCGGCGACGACGCCGAGCTTGCGGGTCAACTCGACCAGGCGCGCGAAGCGGTCGCGGACGAAGGCCTGGGTCTCCGCGTCGGCGCCGCAGGCCGCGTAGGCCTGCAGCTGCAGGAGGAGGAGGTCCGGGTTATCGGCGATCGCGCTCATGTAGGCGTGGCCGATCGCCTTCAGCTTGTCTTCGCCGGGTTCGGTCGGGCCATCGCGGTCGTAGGCCGCGGCGGCGGCCTCGAAGCGCGCGCCGATCTTCTCGAAGCAGCGCCCGACCGCGGCGAGGAAGAGGTCCCGCTTGGTCGGGAAGAGGCTGAAGACGTAGGGCTGGGCGACGCCGACGTCTTTGGCGATCGCCGAGACTTTCGTCCCCTGCAGCCCGCCGCGGGCGAAGTGGTGGACCGCGGCCTCGATCAGCGCGTCCCGGCGCTCGGCCGCCGGGACGCGCTTGCGGGGAACGGTCTTGGTGTCTGCCGCCACCGGCCGATCCTAGTTCCCGGCGGGGAGGGGATGGAGCTCGGCGAATTCCTCGTCCTCCGCGGCGGTGGCCTTGCCGCCGAACGGCAGGGCGGTCGCGACGAGGGCGCCGAAAACGAGCACCGCGGCACCGACCCAGAGGGCGGGGACCATGCCGTCGACGAACGCCTGCGGCGAGGTGTAGCCGCCGGCGCCGCTGAACACGGTGGCGAGGACGGCGATGCCGAAGGTGCCGCCGAGCTCGCGGATCGCGTTGGTGGCGCCGGAGGCCTGGCCCGCCTGGTCGACGCAGACCGAGTTGAGGACGGCGCTCGCCGAGGGGGCGAAGACCAGCGCCATGCCCGCGCCGGCGGCGACGAAGGCGGGGATCATCGTCACGTAGCCGACCGTGGTCGAGGCGACGATCGCCAGCCAGGCCAGGGCGCCGGCCTGCAGCGAGACGCCGGCGACCATGAACCAGCGGGCGCCGAATTTTTCGCTGAAGACGCCCGCGACGGGCGCGACCAGCATCGTCGCCCCGGTCCAGACCAGGAGCTTCAGGCCCGCCTCGAGCGGCGAGTTGCCGAGCACGTTCTGGAGGAACTGGCTGAGGAAGAAGATCGAGCCGAACATGCCGAAGTACATCGCCATCGAGACCACGTTGGTGACGGCGAAGCTGCGTTTGCCGAAGAACGACATCGGCAGCATCGGCGACTCGGTGCGCAGCTCCTGGCGGACGAAGGCGACCAGCAGGGCGAGGCCGGCGGCGAGGCTGATCAGCACCTCGGGCGCGGTCCAGCCGATCGTCTGGGCGCGGACGAGGCCGAAGACGACGCCGAAAAGGCCGGTCGAGGCGAGGGCGAGGCCGGGCAGGTCGAGTGGGACCTTGGGGCCGAGGCTCTCCTCCAGTTTGCGGTAGGCGAGCGGGGCGAGGGCGATCCCGATCGGGACGTTCAGCCAGAAGATCCAGTGCCAGTCGGCGATCTCGATCATGGCGCCGCCGACCAGCGGGCCGAGGGCGACGGCGATACCGGAGATGCCGGACCAGACGCCGAGGGCGAGGCCCCGTTTTTCGGGCGGGAAGGCCTGCGCGAGGAGGGTCAGGGTGAGCGGGGTGACGATCGCGGCGGCGGCGCCCTGGATGGCGCGGGCGGCGATCAGGAGGTCGGCGTTCGGTGCCAGCGCGGCGCCGGCCGAGGCGGCGGTGAAGAGGGCGATGCCGGTGACGAACATGCGGCGGCGGCCGAAGCGGTCACCGAGCGCGGCGCCGGTCAGCAGGAGCACCCCGTAGGCGAGGACGTAGGCGTTGACGGTCCACTCCAGGGCCTGCACCGAGGCGCCGAAGTCGTTGTGGATGCTGGGCAGGGCGACGTTCACGACGAGGTTGTCGAGGACGACCATGAAGAGGCCCACGGAGACCAGGATCAGCGTCCAGAGCCTCCCTCTCTCTTGCGTTTCCATCAGCGTCCCTTCGTTGGTTAGTAGCGGCGATCAAGCAGAACTTAGCAGCCACTAATAACTGGCGTCAACCCCCGGCGCAGGAAGTAGTTGCAGGAGACGACGTGGATCCGCGACTGGGTCGCCGAGTAGAGCCGGCGCGAGAGGCCGCCGAGGGCGGGGTAGTAGTTGGCGACCTCGACCGCCACCCGCAGGCGCACCTTGCCGCGCTCCGGTTCGTCGTCCCGGCGGATGTCGATCTCGAGGTAGCCGTCGCCGCCCCGCCCGCGCCGCGACACCAGGACCCCCTTCTCGATCCGCCACCGCACGACCCCGCGGTGGGCGTCCACCTCGTATTCGGGCGCCTTGAAGGTGAGCAGCCGCAGCCGTGGGATGAGGAAGACGACCGCCCGCTCGGTCGGCGTGTACTCGACGTGGATCAGCCCGAGGGTGAAGCGGCGCAGGGTCGTCCAGTAGCTGCGCGCGACCCGCTCCATGTCCGCGGCGCTCCAGGAAGGGGCGAGCGCCGCGGCGGGGAGGACGATGTCGGCCGTCTGTCGCGAGGTGACGGCCCCGGTCTCCCGGTCGACCGTCGTCTCGTCGTGGAGCCTGCCGATCTCGGCCCCCGGGATGGCCGGCCTCCGCCTGCGCCGGAGTCTCATCGCCGTACTCTCGTGGTATGGCGAGAGCGACGGTGATCTACGACGCGGCCTGCGGCCTCTGCCGGGTCTGCCTCGCGCTGCTCCTCGTCTGGGACCGCCGCGGCGCGCTCCGTCCCCTGCCGCTCGGGACGGCGGAGGCGGATCGCCTCCTCGCCGACCTGGTCGTCGAGCGGCGCGACGCGTCCTGGCACCTGGTCGACGAATCGGGTCGCCGCAACTCGGCGGGCGCGGCGCTCGCGCCGGCGCTGTCGTTGCTCCCGGGCGGCGGCGGGCCGGCGGCGCTCGTCGCCCGCGCGCCGCACCTGACCGAACGCGGCTACCGCTGGGTGGCGGACCATCGCGGCCGGCTCGGCCGCCTCGTCCCCGGCGCGGCGCGCCGCTGGGCGGACCGGGTGATCGCGGCGCACGGCGGGCCGCGTTCCTAGCGCGGCGCTTCGCGCGCGAGCGCCGGCACCGCCAGGGCGGTGAGCGCGGCGAGGATCGGGGCGCGTCGCTTCACGGTTCCGGACCCTTACCCGCGAAGAGGCCCCGCAAGCGCTCGCCGAGCGAGGGGCGCGGCCCGCGTTCCTGCGCCAGCCACTCGTCCCTGGTCGGCAGCTTCCCCGCCGCCCGCGCCCGCTGCACGCACTCCATGTGCGCGTGGCGCCGCTTCGAGCGGTCGTCCTCCGGCGCGATCAGCACGTGCTCGGACATCGAAGCCAGGTGCCTCCCACAGAACGGGCACCGATACGTGGCCGCCTTCAGATTCCGCGCCGGCCGCATGGCCCACCACCTGACTTCCTCCGCCATCCCCACAGTCTCCCCGCCCCGAGCCGCGGCGGCTACGAAGTGGGGCGGCGCTCGCGGGCGAGGGCGACGAGGGCGGGGCCGGAGCCCTTCTGCTCGACCAGGCCGCGGAGGGTGTGGCGGGCGAAGACCTCGTCGAGCTCCTCGCGGGAGAGGGTCTCGCGGACCAGGGCCGTCTCGGCGAGGTCGTCGAGGCACTCGCGGTTGGCGGTGAGGAGGGCGCGGGCGCGGCGGAAGGCCTCGCGGGCCAGCGTCATC